>DUUE01000304.1 GCA_012841735.1 Bacillota bacterium
ATAGCAATTAATCATAAACCGCCGGATTCCCAGCGACGGCCGTTCCAGTACGACAACTCCCAGGCCATTATCACCGTTGGTTTACGTTTGTAATAAGTCTCTTGCAATAAACTTAAAATATCAGTCATGGTAGCCACGGGTCTGCTTAAATAATTATAATTGGCCAGGTAATAATGTTGCCCGTCCCGGATTACCAGGACCGTGTGTGAATCCCTGATCTTCCTGGTTGCCACCGTCAATAGCCGGCAGTCAAAATTGAATGATACTGCCCAGTAGAGCGCGGCATGATAACCGTCGCAATCATCCTTCAGCGGCGGATTGCTGAAAGCTTTATCCCAGGTCGCTGCCGGTGTATCCATACTGTCAAAAAGCTTGCCCACACCGTCCTGTGTCCAGGCAAATCTTTTGTAAAGCTGCTGCATAGTGTGCCTGATTTCTGTAATTGTGGCCGGAATGTATTGCCTGTATTGGTCCAGTTTATTGCCGCTGATTTCAACTATTGAATTGCGGTGACGTACCGCGGACCAGTAATATCTCAAGTATCTAAGCCATAACAAAGCAATCGTTTTTAAAATTTTTCTTCCTCCCGGTAAAGTATTTCATTATCATTGTATGTCTCACTGCCTGTTGCTTCCACCCCTCCTTTCTTTGCAAAATATATTATGTTAACTAATAAACTGTTCGGATTGCACCCCAGGTTAAACATTATTGCCTGAAATTGCTTTCATCCGGGTCCAGTTCCTTTGCTTCCACTTCTGCACCGTGCCGGTGCAAGATTTCCGCTGCCTCCTCTTTGTTTTTGCTGTCAGTAATATTTACCACTACCGTGTAAACATTGTCCGGCTTCGTATCCCCTCCCATGATTTTTCTTGCATCTTCTGTATTGTACAGGCGGGCGTTTGTCCGGCCTTCAACAGCCAGATCGCTGCCCAGCGTCCCCCTGGCATAGTGTGGCAATTCTCCTGCATAAGCATTGCTTAAAGTGTCTATTCCCTGTGCCGGGGTTTCCCCGCTTTGATAAAAGGCAACATCCAGAAAGCCTGCTTCTCCCAGTTTCTGTATGCATTGTTTTGCCGTATCTTTTGAGCGGAAACTACCAAAATAAAGCTTCAGTTTCATAAGCGCCTCCATGTATTACGTATTATGTTGCATTGCCTTTTAGTTTTCCCGCAGGCAATATTGAGCTATACGGAAAAACCTGCCCCATTATGCGTTGTGGCAGGTTTATTGCTTTTAAACAGCTGCTGAGTATGCAGTTTTTAGTTTTCGTCTGTAATAAGGTCAACAAAGGAAAAGGTATTGACATCTACCAGGCCGCGGTTTGTCAGGCGCAGGGCTGGTATGACCGGCAAAGACAAAAGTGCCATCGTCATAAAGGGTGACACCAGCATGCAGCCCAACCCCTTCCATGCTTCCGCCAGCGCGGCAACGGCTTGCGCCACGGCTTCCACCGGTTGGTCGGACATCAGCCCTGCTAGCGGCAGTTCAACCAGGGCCAGCACTTTGCCGTCCGCTACAGCAACCATCCCACCGCCGCACTCAGCCAGGATATTGCCTGCAAAGGCCATATCTTTATCATTCGTACCCACCACCAGCAGGTTGTGGCTGTCGTGGGCAACCGTGGAAGCAACGGCACCGGAAGTAAAGCCAAAGCCGGTAACAAAACCGACAGCCCGGCTGCCTGTACCCTTGTGCCGTTCAAAAACGGCGATCTTGGCCAGGTCCCTGTCCGCATCCTGCTGCAAATACCCGTTGTGCGGCACCATTTTGCACAGCTTTTCCTGCGTCAGCACTTGTGCTTCTTTAATTTCAATAACCCGGACAGTTACCGGACTGTCTGTGTCAGGCGCCGGAACGGCAAAATCAACTTCTGTCAGCCGCTGCTGCAGTCTGACGGACTGCCGGGCAAAAGCGGGATATGTTTGTTCCGGGAGGGAAACAAGCAGTTTACCCCCTGCCGCCACCTCCCTGCCGGCAATAAAAACCCTTTCCACTTTTACATCCGCCAGGTCGGAAAGAAGCGAAAAGTCTGCATACTTGCCCGGAGCAATACTGCCCAGTTCATGGTCACAGCGGAAATAGCGTGCCGTATTGATTGTCGCCATCTGCACGGCGCGGACAGGGTTCATGCCTTCCTGGACAGCACGCCGGATGACGTAATTCAGGTGACCGCGCTGCAAAATCGTTTCAGGATGGGTGTCGTCAGAACTAAGGATGGCATAAGTACTGTCTATGCCTTCCTCCGTGATGGCACGGATTGTTGCTTTCACATCGTGCCAGGCGGAGCCCTCACGCAGCATTGCATACATGCCGCTGCGCAGCTTGGCCAGGGTGTCCTCCTTGGTAACCGATTCATGGCAGGAAGTGCAGCCTGCCGCCAGATATGCCGACAGCTCCCTCCCCCCTGCGTCCATGGCAAAATGGCCGGTAACAACTTTGCCGGCCGCCAGTGTTTCCCTGATGATGGCATGTACCCGAGAGTCTCCGGCAATCACACCGGGATAATTCATCATTTCCCCCAGCCCCACAATTCCTGGCCAGGTTAATGCCTCCCTCACCTCATCCGGGCCGATGGCGGCACCTGCATCTTCCATCCCGGGTGCAGCAGGGACGCAGGAAGGTACGGTGGTAAAGACACGCAGCGGCACTTTGCGCCCCTCTTCATGCATCAGGCGAACGCCTTCCAGCCCCAGGACATTGGCTATTTCATGTGGATCCATAAAAATAGCGGTGGTACCGTTAGGAAGCACACTGCGGGCAAAACCTGTGACACTCACCATGCTGCTTTCCACATGAATATGGCCGTCCAGGAAACCGGGGACAAGATACATACCGCAGGCATCAACAACTGTTGTTTCCGGGCCGATGGTATGACCGGCGTCACCCACCAGGGCAATACGCCCATCCGAGGCGGCTATATCGATCCCGGGCTGGATTTCACAAGTATGTACATTGACAAGGCTGGCATTGCGGACAACCAATTGCGCCGGCTGCCGTCCCATGGCCACTTCCACCAGCGTGTGCGACACTTCATGCAGTTTGTTCTCTTTTTGGAAACTCACTTTTTTTCCTCCCGTGTTTTTTGCGCCGTGAGTGAAGACAGAAATGTCAACAAGTCCAAGAGGCGACCGCGCTTATTTTCATTGTCCAGTGCTCCCAGCGTTTCATCCACCAGGAAAGTATGCATGCCGGCTTTTTCCGCCGGTTCAATGTCAAACAGATATTCATTGCCGACCATCAGGCATTTCTCCGGTGCCACATTAATCATCCTGGCAATTTCCAGGTAATACATCGGGTTTGGTTTGCAGTAGTGCATTTTTTCGTAAGATGTGATCAAAGCAAAATCCTCCGGGTTCAGGCCGGCCCACTTCATTCTGTGCAAAATGGCGCTTAGCGGGAAAATGGGATTGGTGGCCAAAACAAGCCTGCATCCGCTCTGGCGCAATTTTTCCATGACATACGGCACACCGGGAAAAGGACCGATGTCTTCCTGCAGGGTGGGAAAAACGTTTTCATAGAATTCATCAATACAGGGCCAAACCTGCTCTTGCGAGTGGTCCATCCAGGTGCAAAAATGCTCAATAAAAGCATCTTTATTTGTTTTCCGGGGATCAGTATCACGGACCATGGCCCCGGTAGATGCCCATAAATTCTTACTGAAGCTTGCCGGGTCGGTGAATGCAGCCAGATGTTGTGCCAGTTTTTTTAAATAGCGCTCCAGAAAGCTGTCCATATCCACATTCAGGAGTGTGCCGTCCAAATCAAGTAAAATTGCTTCAATCATATCATCACCTGCTTTCACTCTGCAAATTCTACATTGCCGGGGAAAGTTCCTTCCTTGTTCACAACCGCTCTTGCCCAACACCCGTTGGCCAATGCCCGGCAGAAAACCGGTATTAGGCCTTGGTATTTCCAGTAACTTCCGGCAGGTTGTACTACTACATTTTTCCCGCTACAATATACTTAAAAGGCTACAGGAGGGAACTTCATGCTGCCGGATCTGGTTAAAAAAGAGCAGAATGTCTATCTTGTTCAACAAAAGGGGAACATGGCTGTTCCCTGTCAGATATACCTCAAAGAAGAACTCCTCCCCTACCTGGAGGAAGAAGCCGTCGAGCAGCTGTCCGCTGCCGCCGCCTTGCCCGGAGTCTTTAAATATGTCCTGGGTATGCCCGACATCCATACCGGTTACGGGCTGCCCATCGGCGGGGTCCTTGCCGTTACGTACCCCGAAGGAGTCGTATCTGCCGGGGCGGTGGGTATGGATATCAATTGCGGTGTCAGGCTTCTCACCACCAACCTCAGCCGGCAGGATCTGGGTCCCCGGGTACTCCAACAGCTCCTCACGGCTGTCGAAGAGCTTGTCCCTACCGGAATAGGCACCAAAAGCAAATATAAGCTGGACCGCCAGCTGAAAAATATTGTGGAAGAAGGTGTACCCCACCTTGTCAAACTGGGCCTTGCGGATGCTGACGACCTGGAAAGAATTGAAGAAGGAGGTTGCCTGGCCGGAGGCGACCTTGCAGCCTGCAGCCGGGAAGCCCAGGCCAGGATGAACCAGCTTTCCACCCTGGGCGGAGGAAACCATTTTATCGAATTTTCCGTGGTGGACCGGATTTTCGATAAGGAAACTGCTTCTTTCTTCAACTTGGCTCAGGAGCAGATTGTCATTATGATCCATTCCGGCAGCAGGGGTTTCGGCCACCAAATCTGCCAGGATTATTCCCGGGAGATGGCACAGCAGGCACCCCGTTTTGGCATCACTTTGCCCAACCGCGGTCTTGCCTGTGCCCCCATTCAGTCTGAACTGGGGAAAAGATACATGGCCGCCATGGCCTGTGCCGTTAATTTCGCCTTTGCCAACAGGCAGCTTATTCAAGCCGACGTGATCAGTGCCATGACCAAAGTTTTGGGTAAAAAAGCGTCTCACATCAAACTGCTGTACGATGTCGCCCACAACATCGCCAAAAGGGAACACCATTTTGGCCGGGAGCTGCTGATTCACCGCAAAGGTGCAACCAGAGCCCTGCCTCCCGGGCACAAAAACAACCCCGGGCATTTTAATGCTACCGGACACCCGGTGCTGTTGCCCGGTTCCATGGGAACTCACTCCTATATTGCCACCGGCCTGAAGCGTGCCGAGGAAACCTTCTGTTCGGTAAATCACGGTGCCGGGCGGGTATTATCCCGCACTGCAGCGAGAAAATCCATCTCCAACAGCGACTTCCGGGAACAGATGAAGGGCATCCACTATAATGTCAGCAATTATAAGCGGATTGTGGATGAAGCGCCCCGGGCCTATAAAGATATCCACCTGGTAGTCGATACCCTGGCGGAAATAGGAATAATTAATCTGGTCGCCAATGTCAAACCCATTGCCGTAATTAAGGGTGAGGGGTAAAGACAGTACCTGCTCATGGCCGACCCATAAGAATTTATATCAATATTTCCCATTTAATAATAAAATGATTGCTTCCAGTGTAATCTGGAGGGTAAAGAAAAGCCCCATGAGAGAGCGCTATGATTTGCTTTCTCATGAGGCTTTTTACATGTTTCCTACCTGCTACCTATTCGTTTTTAAGCTTCAGGGACAGGTGAGGCAAGACCATCCACGTTTATAAGCTCAATGTTTATGGTCTCACTGCCGTATCCGGAACCCCACCTGATCACCCAGGTGTAGCTGGCTTTACCGTCTTGCAAATCGCCTGTTTCCACACTGATGTATTCAATGTACTTTAACTTGCCATCAACCGTGTCAAAGTACAGGTTGCTGCAGGGTTTCCCGTTGATCTCGGCGTAGACTCCAGTTGTATCTACATCAAGAGGTACAGGTATGGCTACCCCTACCCAGTTGGCTCCCTGCGGCGGGTAGCTGCCCGCTTGTTCGTAGTATGGCAACTTCGCTCCTTTAGCGTCGATGGTTAATACTTTACCTTCGGCCACGAAGTTAAAGTCCAAGTCTCCGCCAATTCCACCCGGATCCTGGATCACTTCGCCGTCTACACGAACTACTTTAATCAATCGGCAAAGTCACATTGTAAAGGTATGCTTTTACTTCGTCAGAATAGTCAACATAGTTGTTGTTACCCCATTGTGCTCCTGCATCATCCCTGACTGTTACCAGGAATTCAATTTTGTTTTCTCCCAGTATTTCTGTATCAAGTTTGATGGTCCAGGTACCGGCTTTTTCATTTCCTGTATAGAATATGCTTTCTTTTAATGCATTTTTAGTTACTTCAGGTTCAGCACCATCCACATATCCGGCTGCCGCCAGGATGCTGTGGTACTTCTCATCTAACTGATCATATCCTTCCACTACTCCGTCAACCCAAGTGGCCACAGCATCGCTACCGGCTGGTAGGTTGATGCCAAGGTGTTGAGCATAGTTCCGGCCCTCACCGGTGTTCTCGCCAAGGTAGATGTCCAGCTCTAGCTCTTGAAGCTCACCGGTTACCGACTTAAAGCCAAAGGTGAAT
>DUUE01000238.1 GCA_012841735.1 Bacillota bacterium
AAACTTCCCGGGTAAATTGCTATTGTCATCGTCACACTCCCTTTTGCCCGCAACAGCCGGCACAAGAAAAGTCAGCACAGTATCTCCGTATGCTTTTTCCCGCAGGACCTGCCAGTCTGTTCCTGTAAACCAGCCACTGTCCCGCCGGTGGTGTTCAGCAATCAAAAGCCCCTCCGGAGCCAGCAGGCGCAGCTGCCATATTTTTTCCACTGTAGGTTTTAAAGCCGGGCTATGATAAGGCGGATCCAGGAAAATAACGTCAAATTGCGGACGTACTCCGTTTAAAACGGCCGGAAGTTCTCCCTGTCTTACTTCTCCCCGCTGCATCAGTCCGCACAGCTGCAGATTATCTTTAATAATTTTAACACATTGGGCATTTTTTTCAATGAAAAGGCAGAAAAGTGCACCACGGCTCAATGCTTCCATTCCCACGCCGCCGTTGCCGGCAAAAAGGTCAAGAAAACGCGCTCCCGGCAGCTTTGTAGCAATCATATTAAAAAGAGATTCCTTAACCCTGTCGGCAGTGGGACGTGTATTCAGTCCCTTGCGTGTTTTTAGCCGGCGTCCTTTGGCCTCCCCGGCAATAATGCGCATCTCACCCGCACCTCCATCTACCATAAATTACCTGCAATAAATATGTATAACTTTGTTTCCCGGCGTCCATAATAGGAGTACAACATATTCCCCATAAGCTCTTCCTCCGGTTTCTCCTCTCCCACCCTTCGGGACTCCCCGCCCGAAGGGCCTTTTTATACCTCTTTTTTTTAATTATCATATCACGCTTTTTCTGTGCTGACAAAAAAAGCGGAAAGTATATGTACCTTCCGCTTTATATATGTGGAAATGAACTTTTACTCGTTAGACTTGCGGGGTGCCGCCGCCAGCCATTTGAGATTCGGCCTGGGCAATCATCCTGCGAACCATTTCACCGCCGACATAACCGTTTTGACGGGAGGTCAGGTTCCCCTTGTCACCGCTGTAATCAAGGCCCAGTTCGCTGGCGATTTCATGTTTGAATTTGTTCAGTGCCTGCTCGGCACCACTGACTAACACACGGTTGCGGCCTGTTTGATTGACTTTGTTTGTTGCCATAAATTCTCACCTCCTTTTGTTTGTGTCTTTAGTATGTCTCGGGATAATGCCTGTATACTAGTATTGTTTTCCTGAAAATCTATAACTTCTCACAAAGGCAAAATAACATACCTGGGAATACTTTCCCAGGTATATTTTTTGATTATTAAACAGATCGCTTAGATAGGTTCTGTTAGTTTTCCTGCAACACACAGACAGCCAAAACTCCCGGGCCTGCATGCGTCCCGATTACCGCACCGATGGAGGAAACCATGACTTCGGAGAAGTTATAGCGCTGCTGCAGTTTTTCCGTCAATTCGCCTGCTTTTTCCGGTTCATTGCCGTGCAAAATTACCGCTTTGCCGCCAACCGGTCCGTCCGCTTCTTCCTGCACCAAATCCAACAGTCGCTCCATAGCCTTGATTTTGCCTCTGACCTTTTCCTTGGGAACGACAATACCGTCTTTTAAGGTTAAAAGCGGTTTGACATTCAGCAGGCCGCCCACCAAAGCGGCTGCCTTGCCAATGCGCCCGTTGCGCTGCAAGTATTCCAGGGTGTCTACGGCAAAATACACCCGCACCTGTGACAGCTGCCGTTCTATCTGTGCCAGGATTTCCTCCCTGCCCCGGCCTGCACGGGCGGCACGGGCAGCTTCCAGCACCACGATGCCAAAAGCCATACTGGCCAGGCCGGAATCCACCACGGTCAGATCCAGCTCCGGCAGCGAATTTTTGGCAATAACCGCAGACTGGTATGTACCACTCAATGCCGAAGAGAGGTGAATGGAAATAATACTGTCATGCTCTGCCGCAGCCTTTTTGTACACAGCCTCAAAATCGGCCGGTGCCGGCTGGGATGTGCGCGGCAGTGCCGTACTTGCCGCCAATTTGGCATAAAAGGAGTCCGGGTCCAGGTCTATCCAGTCAAGATATTCTTCTTCGCCAAAATGGACTTTCAGCGGCACCACCGTAATGCCAAGCTGATCTGCCAACCCACGCGGCAGATCAGCAGTACTGTCGGTAATAATTTTAACTGTCAAAAAGAAACATCCTTTCCTCTGCTTTTATTCAACGGAAATAAGATAGTAATAAAAAGGCTGGCCTCCTGCATACAGCTCCACATCCTGGTCGGGATAAATGTTTTCCAGTTCTTGCAGCAGGCTGCCGGCAGCCTCATCCGACACCTCCTCGCCGGAATAGAGCGTAATGACTTCCGTTTCCACATCAACCATGTTTGCGAGCAGCATTTTGACCGTGGCATCCATCTCCTGCCCGGAGATGACAATATCGTCCTCAATCAGACCAATTATATCGTTTGCCTGGATTTTCAGCCCGTTCACCTTGCTGTCGCAGACAGCATAAGTTACGGCCGCCGATTTGACCTTTTTCCGTGCCTTCTCCATGGCTTCAGTATTGGCATCCACATCAGCTTCCGGCGAAAAAGCCAGCATGGCGGCTATCCCCTGGGGAATGGAGCGTGTTTCCACTACCCTGATTTTTTTGTCGCAAACTTCACTCACTTGCCTGGCCGCCATGATAATATTTTTATTGTTAGGAAGAATAATGATTTCACGCTGCGGGACTTTTTTGACCGCTGACAAAATATCTTCCGTGCTGGGGTTCATTGTCTGCCCGCCCTGAATAACTTTTGCCACTCCCAGGCTCTGGAAGATTTCCTCCAGTCCGGCACCGGAGGATACTACCACTACCGCCAGCCCGTCAACCTCTTCCTGCTTCTGCTCCGTTCCCAGAGCAAGCAGGTCCGCATGTTGTTCCCGCATGTTGTCTACTTTAATGCTGTGCAGTGAGCCGAATGAAATGCATTTTTCCAATACCTGGCCTGGATTATTGGTATGGATGTGGATCTTGACCACATGGCTGTCTCCGACGGCAAGCACCGAATCGCCAAGGTAACTGATGGCCTCCCGGATTTTTTCCGCATCCAGCTGTGCGCCGCGGATCATTAGCTCCGTGCAATAACCGAATTCTATCTCTTCAGTGCGGAAAACATCCTGCGGCCGCCTTGGCTGCGGCACTTCCGCCTCCATAATTTCCACCGGGATTTCTTCACCCTGCAGGTATTTCAGGAAGCCTTTATAAATTTCCAAAAGACCTCTGCCGCCTGCATCCACCACACCGGCTTCCTTTAAAACAGGAAGCATATCGGGTGTTTTGGCCAGGACTTTTTCCGCATGCTGCACCACTTCGTCCATAAGCTGCAGAAACCCGGCTCCCCGGCCGGCGGCCGCCTGTGCCGCCTTGGCACTTTCGCGGGCGATGGTAAGCATGGTCCCTTCCACCGGGCGCATGACCGCTTTGTAAGCAGTATGGACGCCGCTTTGCATAGCGGCGGCAAATTCCCTGGGTGTTATTTTTTCTTTGCCTTCCAAACCTTTGGCAAAACCGCGGAAAAGCTGGGATAGGATCACTCCTGAATTGCCCCTGGCTCCCAGGAGAGAGCCGCCGGCAACCGCTGAACCCACGCTGCTGACAGTGTCATCTGAAACTTGCTGCATTTCCGCCAGGGCGGAACGCATTGTCAGGCTCATATTGGTGCCGGTATCGCCGTCCGGGACAGGAAATGTGTTCATGGCATTTATTATTTCTTTGTTATTTTCCAGGAGGCGGGCACCGGCGGTAAACATACCCTTAATATCTGACCCTAATAGCTGCTCCATTCTTCTGCCTCCTATTTGTCTGTCACCCTGACTCCCTGAACATGCACATTAACCTGTGCCACATTAAGTCCGGTCAGTCTCTCCAGCGTGTATTTCACTTTCTCCTGAACATTGGCAGCCACTTCATGGATTTTCGTTCCGTAAGATACGATAATATACAGATCGACTTGCAGGCCATCTCCAACCTGCGTGACCTCCACACCGCGGCTCAGGTTGTCTCTGCCCAGCAGTTCGGCGATGCCGTCCTTAAGCTTTGCCCGCGGGGACATGCCGACAAGTCCGTAACATTCAATGGCCGCCACCCCGGCCAGGGTGGCA
>DUUE01000391.1 GCA_012841735.1 Bacillota bacterium
CTACGGCCATACCTTTACCGCTCCCCGCGACCTGCTGGTTGCAGTATTACCCGTGGGCTACGCAGACGGCTACAGCAGGGCGCTCTCCAATAAAGCCAGCGTCCTGGTAAACGGCCGCCGGGCGCCTGTCATCGGTACCATTTGCATGGACCAGTGCATGGTGGATATTACGGGGATTGGGGAAAAATGCCGCATAGGCGATGAAGTTGTCCTCATCGGCAGGCAGGGAGAGGAGGAAATTACAGTAGAAGAACTCTCCCTGCTGGGATGCGGTTATATCAATTATGAATACCTGGCGGGAATCAATCCCAGAGTGCCGCGCATCTATACGGGCGGGCGGGGGGCGGTCAGCGGGGCGCCCGGTAAATAATGACGGGGTAAGGGGCATAGTTATCCACGGACAGAATTTCTGTTTTCAGAACCCGGCCCCGGTGCACAAAACTGCGGCGTGACTCCACCAGAAAGCCCGGCTCTCCTTCCACCAGCCGCTCCCCGCCGGGAGGCAGCCCGGGGTCGGTCCGGTAACGGGTGGGCGGCATGGTTACTTTAAGAATGGTGGTTTCAATGACAGCTTCTGCCTCGGTGGGTACGCCAAAGATAGAAAAGGTCAGGTCGTTGGCCTCCACGGCCGCCGTGAGCAGGAGCGTCCCGCCGGTGGTATTTTTAAACTTTAAATCTTTTCCGGGATAGGCAATGGTGGCGTCTCTGCCCGGCGGTACGTAGGGGACAGTCATGCCGTGCGGGTGCCTTTCAACAATCTCCAGGCCCGCCAGGAGAGCGGCGTTGTAGAGTGTGGTTGACACCTGGCAGAGGCCGCCGCCATAGCCGGGAACAAGCGTTTCGCCCACTATCACAGGGGCTTTTTTATATCCTTTTTCCGGTGTGGTGTCGCCGATGACAGCGTTGACGGAAAAGGTTTCTCCCGGACCAATGATACTGTTGTGCAATACTTTGGCGGCCGTTTTGATATTGTGGGAGCGTTCCCGCTGTGCGGCATCAAAGGTGGTGGTGAAAGTGCCGCGCAGGGAGCGAATATTGTTCTCCTGCAGGAAGGCGACCGTCATTTTGGGAGGGACCGGTTCCACGGGGACGGGCAGAAATTCACGCGGCTTTGGGCTTGTGAGATACTGCAGTAATGCGTCCCGCAGGGCGTCTTCCCTGGGATTGTAGCCTGCTTTTTCCGGTGTGATGACAGTCATTCCTTTTTGTACAGTGATTTTTGCGTCCCGGGGCGGCTGTGTCAGGATCCGGCAGAGACGGCTGAGGCCGGCAGCCATTTTTTCCCGGTCAATTTCATACACGCTCTGCAGCTGTTCCTGTTTCAGATAAAGCTGCACACGGTCAGGGAAAGAAAACGGCCACCTTTTCTTCCTGCCGTAACGGAAAGCTTCTGCGAGCATGGCCTGCGTCTGCAGTTTTATGCCCAGTTCCTCCAGGCGCACCGTCAGAAGTGAGCTGTCAGGCAGCATGAGGGTGAGGGTAAAATTCCGCAGGAGATTTTCCGCCGCCTGCCATGATTTGCCGCCCAGGTGAATATGGTTATAACAGATTCCGGGGTAAATACGGTGTCTGTAAAAAAGCAGGTCTGCAATCAGGACGGTTATAATTACAGCAGAGAAAAAAAGGAAAAATCTCCGCCTGTTTGTTTTGCGGGCCATTGTGCCACCTCGCCGTTTTTTCTTTATCATTCTATTGGGCGGCGCCCGCAAATATCCGTCTTTGTTCCTGACTGCCGGCCGGAGAGCAGGCTGATACAGTTGCAAAAAGGTTATTTTTATCTATACCTGGCGGCACTGATCTGGGGGTCACTCGGGGTATTTGCCCGCCTGAGCGGTATGCCGCCGGTGGAACTGGCTTTTTACCGGCTGCTTTTGGCCGGCCTTCTGCTTTCGCTTTTTTTACCCAGGGAAACAAGGCTGGCCACAGGCGGTTTGCGTGCCTATCTCTTAAACTGTGGTGCAGGGGTGCTTTTTGCCGTTGACTGTGTCCTGTTTTTCCATGCCCTGCGGCTGACCACCCTCTCCAACACCGTTTTTCCGTATAACCTGCAGCCCGTTTTTATGATTATCCTTTCCGGGCTGCTGCCGGGGGAAAAGGACACGCCGGGGAGTATGCGATTTATCTTTTTTGCGCTCTGCGGTCTTGTTTTACTGTTTGTTCCGTCGCTGCTGGCTTTTTCTCCGGCAGATATTTTGGGACTTATGCTTTCCCTGGCAGGGGCGTTCTGCTTGGCGGGGGCCGCACTTATTGCCCGGAGGGTACCGGTAAGCAGCCTGATTTTCGTCTATTATGAAATTGTGGTGGCCGCTTTGTGCCTGGTACCTTTTATGCGGCACTATACTGCCTTTCCTCCGTCCAGTTATCTGTGGGTGGCAGTGACAGGGCTGGTGCACACGGCTTTCGCCTATGTCTGTTACTATGAAGGTCTGCGTACCGTTAAACCGGCACAGGCAATTGCCATTATTTACTTTACTCCCGTTCTGGCCACACTGTGCGGCTATCTTTTTTTTCAGGAAAGTATCTCCCTTTTTACCCTGGC
>DUUE01000225.1 GCA_012841735.1 Bacillota bacterium
CCTCATGCAGCCATTTCCGCTCCTTACCCAACCCCTTATGCCCTTCGCGTGCTGCGTTTGCTTTCTGTCCTGCATGCGGCAGCATGGACATTGCTGCGGATACGGCAAGCATTATTGCCCCCGCAGCCAGGAACACTGCAGACAAGCCGAACCTTTCCCCGATATACAGCCCTACAGCCGGTCCTGCCGCCGTTGCTATGATGTGTCCGAGGCCAAAGTACCCGATGCCTTCCCCCATCCTTTTTCTCGGGACAGTTTGTGCCACCAGGGCAAGGTTGACGGTACCGTTGACCGAAAATGCGACCGCATGGATAAAGCGGAAAACGACCAGCGAGGCAATACCGGCAGAAATGCCGTAGCCGATGAGCGAAAGCCCGATAAGGGCCGTTGCTGCCATAAAAACGTATTTCTTGTCCAGCCTGTCAGAGATGATTCCTGAAACGGGCCTTGCAAACAGGGCAGTTATTGAAAACATGCCCACTATGACTCCTGCCGCGGGAACCGACGCTCCCCGCTGCAAGGCATATTTCGAAAGCAAAGGCATGACCATGTAAAAGCTCATGGATATGAAGATGCCAAGCGATATCAGCGTGATATACGGCAAGGTCCATAACCTTTCATTTCCTGCGCCGTGGTCCTCGGCAGCATGATCTTCGGTACTGCGATCATCGGCACCGGAGTCTCCGGCAAGATCTTCGGTACTTCGATCATCGGCGCCGAAGCCTCCGGCATTGATGCCTTCGGCACCGTAAACTACAGTGACGCAAGTTTGCGTTTCTGCTCCTGCGATATATGTTTCAGCGGCACATGCTCCCGCGATGCCTGTTTCCGCCGCGCATGCGCCTTCAGCCTGCATGGCATATGCTTCGCCGATGTTCATGCTTTCCTCGTCCACAATGCATGTACCTTCGATACATACACCTTCATCCTGTGTTGTGGCAACGTCGTTCTTCATGCTGATCACTAAACCTCCGGTTGTCTGTCTTTCATTATCCTGTCCTGCCGCATATGTGCCTGATGCCCTGCCCGCCATGTATCCGTGCATTGCTTAGAGCCTTGAGGGCCCCGGCGTCGTGTGTTGCCCGCCGCATGCCCACCCCATGCACTTCCGTACAGGCGCAGGATGCCTTCTGCTTATGCGCCGGTTCCAAATAAGTCACGGTTCCGGCGGGATCCCCCACCCATCGGCTTTTACGGCATACTTACGGCGGACAGCTTTCACGGAAAACGAACGGGGTCTCCAGGATCCTGCGGACCGGCTCGGCTCCGGGTTTGTCCAGCAGTTCCGCCATGACGGTTATGCATTCCCTGGCTATATCCTCCGTCGGGTATTGGACCGTCGTGACTGACGGGCTGTGCACTTCAAGTGATTCGTTGTTGCCGTAAACAATGACCTCCAGGTCTTCCGGCATGCGGATCCCTTTCCCGCAGAAAACGTCAAGGGCGCCCAGCGCTACCAGGTCGTGCTGTATGAATACCGCTGTTGGAACTTTGCCCGTCTCCAGCATTTTGCCGGCAAGAGCCCTTCCTTCCTCGATCCTGTTGGAATACGGTCCGCCTGGCTCGCCGGTGATCACCACCGCGTCCATTTTTAATTTTTCACAGCTTTCAAGGAATCCCGCATTCCTCTGCGCGACAGTAACGCTCATTTGCCTGTACGCGGGCTGCATTACCGCCACGGACCTGTGTCCATGCCTGTGAAAGATCTCAGCGACCTCCGCCCCTGTCCTGCGGTTGTCGACCGTCACCAGGTGATACCGTGGGATATCCCCGAACAACAGAACCGTCGGGGCCTGTATTTCCGTGCTTTTCAAAAATTCTATGTCATCGTCCGATACGGCCGGGACGATAACACCGTTGTAGTAGTTTGCAGTCAGGACGGGCCCGAGTTTTTCCAGTTCGCCGTTCCTGCACGGCAGGATCGTGAACCTCATCTCCCTGGCCTGCCCGGCGGCTGTCATGTCCTGGAGCATGCCGATGAATGTGTTCAGGAAGCCGGGATGCTGCTCCGGTGACCAGCACAGTGCGATTTCAGGCAAATGCGTCATATTCCGCAGGCTCAGCTTGCGCGCGGCCATGTTCGGGATGTATCCCATCTTTTTCGCGGCGTCCAGTATGAGCTGTTGTTTCTCCCTGGAAATACGCGCTTTCTCGGCCCTTCCGCTCAGCACATAAGAAACGGCGCTGGCTGATACGCCAACGGCTTTAGCGATGTCATAAATGCTTACCAAGTTATCACCTTCAGCATCTCACATGTCCTGGATCCTGTGTTCTTGCGCTCTACCAAATCATGCTCCGCCAATCCCTGTGTATCACGCTCAACTAAATCCTGAGTTTCATGCTCCACCAAATCCCGGGGTTCATGCTCCTCCATGCCCCGGGTTTCATGCTCTACTAAATCCCGGGTTCACGCTCCACCATGCCCCGGATTTTTATGCTCCACCATACCCTGGGTTTCGCGCTCCACCAAATCCCGGGGTTCATGCTCCTCCATGCCCCGGGTTTTTATGCTTTACCATACTCCGCAACTCAGAAAAGTCCTGAAGCGAACATGGAGATCTCGCGCCTCACATCGTCCCTGCAGTCGTAGTGGACGTCATGGCCTGCGTTGTTGTAGATAACGCATTTCGAGTTCCTGATCACTTTGACCGGCCACAGTATGTCCGTCACGGGCACGACCCTGTCCTGGTATGCGTTGATCATCAACACAGGTATGTTTATCTTCGAAAGCTCCTGGTAGACTTCTTCGTCCGTTTTCAGGTGCGAAAGCGGCTTTCTCGGGTTGATCCTGAGTTCCTCGGGCGCCATGGCGAGCTGTCCTTCGTACACTTTCTGCGCCTTGCCCTCGAACTCCGCCTTCAGCTCAGGATCACCGGAGAACTTCTCCGCAAAGGAGAGGTAGTAATCCCTTGCTCCTTCAGCCATCTTTCTCCTGGCCTCCGGGTCGTCAGCCGACATGATGGCCTTCAGCCTGCCGGGGGATGTCTCTCCGCCCTTCCTGGAGTGAGGCCCGCCCACCAGCGCGGCGAAGCCCACGAGCACTTCCGGATGCCGCAGGGCCAGGTGCCAGCCTATGCCTGCGCCATGGGACTGCCCGGTGTAGAAGAATTTTTTTATCCCCTTGCTCTGCGCAAAGGCATAAACGTCGTCGGCCCAGATGTTGTACCACTCGCCGCCCAGGTCCTCGAAAACATGCGTGGATTTCCCGTAGCCCCTTATCTGTATCGTGAAAACGTGGAAGCCTTCATCGGCAAGATCCATGGGCCATCCCTTCTCATCAGGGTCGAAGCCCATCTGCGCCGACAACACATATTTCTCCCCTGAGCCGTATTCGTTGTAGTAAAGCGTAACGCCGTTGACATCCTGGTACATCACTGATCACGCTCCTGATGATATGGACTGATAAACCCGGCCTCGTGCCGGCCGCATCTTTATTTCGTATTTGGGTAGCTTCAGATTTGCTCAATCGGTTGAGCAAATTGTACCACAATAAAGGCAGGATGTAAATACCGGAACCTGTACTGCAAATTACAGAAAAGCCTTACAGAAAAAGCCGTGCCCTCAACAGGCACGGCTTTATATCTCAATGTACCGCAGATAACATTATGCGGCTTACTCGAGGCAGCCGTTGGC
>DUUE01000369.1 GCA_012841735.1 Bacillota bacterium
AGGCCCAGCCTGTCCCGCCATTTTTTTGTCCGCAGGCTTTTATATAATTTCAGCTGTTTATTATGTATCCCGCTAATAACTTCCATCAGGAAATCCTCCGGCGAAAAGCAAAAGTCAGAAGCTTGACTTCTGACTTTCAGTATAGCTTAGAGATTATTTTTTGCAAGGGCGATTAATTCGGTAAAACCGTCTGCATCGTTAACAGCCAGGTCGGCCAGCATTTTACGGTTTATGTCAACGCCCGCCTTTTTCAGCCCGCTGATCAGACGGCTGTAAGTCAAGCCGTTCATACGGGCGGCGGCATTAATCCGGGCAATCCACAGTTTCCTGAAATCACGCTTGCGCAGACGGCGGTCGCGGTAAGCGTTGGCCAGCGATTTCATCACGGCCTGGTTGGCTGTTCTGAACAGTTTGCTTTTGGCGCCAAAATAACCTTTGGCCAGTTTAATCACTTTTTTATGGCGTGCACGGGCAGTGACGCCGCGTTTTACCCTAGGCATGGGTCAAACCTCCTTACTTCATTGTCTGGGAAGATATTAATAGGGGAGCATTTTTGCGACACGCTTGGTTTCGGCAGCACTGACAACAGTACTTTTACGCAGGCGGCGCTTCCGCTTCGGATTTTTTTTCTCCAGAATATGGCTGGCATAAGCATGACTGCGCTTAAACTTGCCTGTGCCGGTTTTTTTAAAGCGTTTTGCTGCTCCGCGGTGAGTTTTCATTTTAGGCATGATGATACCTCCTCAACTAGTTCGATTTCGGGGTCAGAATCATTACCATATTCCGCCCCTCAACTTTGGGGGCGCGTTCGACGCTGCCCACATCGGCAACATCGGCAGCCATACGGTCAAGCAGTTTTTGTCCCAGCTGCGGGTGGGTAATTTCCCGGCCGCGGAACATAACTGTAGCTTTGACTTTATCCCCGCCGGTCAGGAAGCGCCTGGCATTTCTCAGTTTAACCTGATAATCGTGCTCCTCGATATTGGGCCGGACTTTTACTTCCTTCACAGTAATCTGTTTTTGGTTCCTGCGGGCTTCTTTTTCCCGTTTGCTTTGCTCAAACTTGTATTTGCCAACATCCATGATGCGGCAGACGGGCGGTTTGGCATTCAGGGAAACGGCTACAAGGTCAAGGTTGCGTTCAGCCGCTTTCTGCAGCGCTTCACGCACAGACATAATCCCCAGCTGGTTCCCCTCCGGATCAATCACCCGTACTTCCCTGGCACGGATTTGTTCATTTACAAGCAGGTCCTTACTAATAGGTTACCACCTCCGGTTAAAATTTGCAGGCTGCAAAGCCCTCAGAGAGAACGCCCACCACTCGTGCGCGCCGTATTTCCTGCAAGTAAAAAAGCAGGTGCATCCACCTGCTTTTCACAAACACAAAAAAATACATTTGCGTCATGTAACCCTTGGGGCGAGGCCTTGGGGTGAGAAGCGGTGGCTTCTTCTTGCGGTAACTACTATATCACAGCTTGTGCCGGAAGTCAACGCACTTTGCCGACAATCTCTTCCCGGATGCGGGCCAGGAAACTGTCAAGGTCAAATGCTCCCTGGTCGCCGGCACTGCGGTGACGGACCGCCACCGTGCCCGACTCTGCTTCCTTGTCCCCGGCAACAAGCATATATGGGATCTTCTGCACCTGTGCTTCCCGGATTTTATAGCCCACCTTTTCACTGCGCAGGTCCGCTTCAGCCCGGATCCCTGCACTTTGCAGTTTCTCCAGCACCTGCCCCGCGTAGGCATGATGTTTTTCGGAGATGGGCAGTACCACGGCCTGCACCGGTGCCAGCCAGACAGGAAAAGCGCCGGCAAAATGCTCAATCAGGACAGCCATAAAGCGTTCCAGGGAGCCGTAGACCACACGGTGCACCACGGCCGGGCGGTGTTTCTGCCCGTCTTCCCCCACATAAGTCAGGTCAAATTTTTCCGGCATCTGGAAATCCAGTTGAATGGTGCCGCACTGCCAGGTACGGCCAATGGAGTCCTGCAGGTGGAAATCTATTTTCGGCCCGTAAAAAGCACCGTCGCCTTCATTGACCACATAAGGCAGACCCCGCTCTTCCAGGACTTCCCGCAGGATTCCCGTTGCCATCTCCCACATTTCCTCCGAGCCCATGGCTTTTTCCGGCTTGGTGGACAGTTCCAGGTGATAATCAAAGCCGAAAACATTATAAATTTTATCCGTCAGGGCAATAACTTTTTTTACTTCATCCTTTATCTGGCCCGGCAGCATGAAAATATGGGCATCATCCTGGGTGAAAGCACGTACACGCATCATGCCGTGCAGCGTCCCGGACAGTTCGTGCCGGTGGACCAGTCCCAGTTCGGCCAGGCGGATGGGAAAATCGCGGTAAGAATGCATTTTGGCTTTATAAACCAGCATGGACCCGGGACAGTTCATCGGCTTGACGGCATAATCCATGTCATCAATTTTGGTGAAATACATATTGTCCTTATAATGATCCCAGTGGCCGGAACGTTCCCACAATTCCCTGTTGAGAATTATGGGAGTTTTAATTTCATCGTAGCCGGCTTTCCGGTGTTCCTCACGCCAGAAAGCTTCCAATTCATTGCGAATAATTGTTCCCTTGGGATGCAGGAAAGGAAAGCCCGGCCCCTCATCCTGAATGCTGAAAAGATCCAGTTCCCGGCCCAGCTTGCGGTGGTCACGCTTTTTTGCCTCCTCCAGCTGCGCCAGATATTCATCCAGCATGCTCTGCTTGGGGAAAGAAGTGCCGTAGATCCGCTGCAGCATGGGATTCTTCTCGCTGCCCCGCCAGTATGCCCCCGCCAGGTTTAATAGGGCAATTGCCTTTACCTTGCCGGTAGAAGGCAGGTGCGGCCCGGCGCACAGGTCGACAAAATCACCGCAGCGGTAGCAACTGATTACCGCGTCCTGCGGCAGGTCCCGGATCAGTTCCACTTTATAAACTTCGCCCAGACCGGAAAAATAAGCAAGCGCCTCTTCCCGCTCCAGTTCAAAGCGCTCAAAAGGCAGGTCTTCCTTGATGATGCGCTGCATTTCGGCGGCAATTTTGCCCAGATCGTCGGGTGTAAAGGAATCCGGGCGGTCAAAATCATAGTAAAAACCGTCTTTGATTGCCGGTCCGATTCCCAGTTTTGTTTCTGGGAAAAGCCTTTTTACCGCCGCAGCCAGGATATGGCTGGAAGAATGGCGGTAAACATCCCGCCCCGCTTCATCCGCAAAAGTCAAAAACTGCACTTCTGCATCCGTCGTCAGGCTGTGCGTCAAGTCGGAAACAGTTCCGTTGACAAGTGCGGCCACAGCCTCCTTTTTCAGCCTGCCGCCGCAGTCGGCAAGTATCTCCAGAACGGTTGCCCCCGCGGGGTATTCCCGTACAGTGCCGTTTTGTAACGTTACCTTAATCACACCATCACTCCTGTTCTCGCCCTAAAGCACGTTTTTCCAACTATGTTCTAGTCCATCATAATTCCTGGCTTTTTTCATGTCAAGCCTGTCCCAGAAGACGGAGGCACAGTGCCTGAAAAACCCCGATCAGAAAACCAAAAACGGCCCCCAGCCATTCAATCTGCGCCAGTTCCCGTCGGGCAACCTGCTTGACCAGAACTTCGACTTCTTCCAGGTCAAAAGCATTGATTTTTTCCCTGACCACCGTCCGGATATCAACCTGTGCCCGCATCTGCACAAAAAAGGAACGGGCCATGGCGGGGAACTGCCGTGCCACCTCCGCGGCCGCCACGTCGCGGAGAACGTCGGAAAAATAATGGCGCAGGCCGCCGGGCAGAAAAGTTAATTTTGCTGCACACCACTGGCGGACCGCCTCTTTGACCGTCTGCTCCACTTCCGCCTGCAGCCGGGGCAGGTCAAGCCTCTCAGTCAGCTCGTCCACTGAAAAAAGTTGTTCGGCAACAATGTCGGCCACGTTGGCCGCCAGTTCTTCCCTCCGCCGCGGAATTACACCTTGCAGGGTGAAAGGCAGGGGCCACAGGCGCAGCGGGAAACGGGGCCTGAATAATAGACGGATGGCCAGGACATTTGTTATCCAGCCGATAAGGGCACCTGTCAGAGGCAATAAGACAAAATCCACAAGTCTCACCTTCCACCCCACCATTGTAACACGCACCAAAAGAAAAAAAAACGCCTGCTGACGTTTTCGTAACCGGCCGGGGCTACAACAGGTTCCTGCCGGCATCATGGCACAATTTGCAGCGTTTACAAAGCACCACCCTGTTTTCAAAGACATGTTTCAGTGTATCAACCGCTTTCGGGTACAGGGCGTAAACATTCTGATGCAGGATAATGCGGTGCGGCGCCATGGTAATCAGCATGCTTACCAGCTGGTCTTCTTCATCGCTGCCGCCGTCGCCGCTCCAGGAAATCTCCTGCTGCTGCGCCAGCGGCTGACAGGCATGGTCCAGAAAACGAAAACGGCCTTCTTTGTCCAGGAGGACATGCACCTGTTTAATTTTCGGCTCCTGCAGGGCCACAAAATATTTTAACAGTTTCACAAACTCCTGGTATTCTTTTTCCATCAGGAATTCATCCACTGCTTTATCCACTGTTTTACGTAAAAATTTTATCCAATTCTGCATCCTGAAGGTAATGAGGCCATGCAAATTAAGATAATTATTTTGTTCCAGGTATTCCTGCAGGCATTGCAGGACCCCGGCATAAACAGGACCGCCCTCATCTTTGGCAGGGTCTGTCTCATAATTCGTTTTTGCCAAATTAATAATCTGCTGTCGCTCTTCTTTGGGGAAATAATAATAATAACGGGCAACCATGTGCGCCAAAAAGTAAGGTGCCTGCTCATGCACCACATAATGTGCCAGCCGGTCTGCCAGCATGCTGCGCAGGACAGGGTTTCCCGGAATTGTTTCCTCCTGCTGCAGGTGGCAGAAAAAATGGGGCCATTCCCTGCCGTCCCTTTCTATCACTGCAACAACATTCCCGGATTCACGAAAAAAAAACAAGCACTCTTCAAGCTTTTCTTTCAGACCGGGCGTGACATGCTTTACGGCAATCACAATTGGTGCCATCGCTGTCATCTCCCTTCCCTAGTATTATATGTTTGGGAAAATTTTTGTATACTTTTCCGTCAAAGCATCCGGGCATGAAAAAGACGTGCCGCAGCACGTCAGCACGTCATTTTTGTCTAGTAATTTTTTGGTGAGAAAGTGGCACAGTCCGTTTCTTCCGTATCGGCAGCATTGGGGGGCTGGATTTCAATTTCTGAAGCCAGGCAGTGATCACCCGTCTCCCAGTATTCGCAGGTGTCAACCACACATTTCACCCGGCTGATGGGTTTTGCATCCTTTGTTATGCGCATTTTCTGGCCTCCTTCTTCTTCATGTAACTTTATTTTCCCTGCGCCGGAGGCACTTTATACCTGCCAAAGATTTCAGCCCTCCCTACACTTGCTTTTTCCCGGCACATCTGTTACAATAGTTTTTGCGTAAAAACAAAAAGGGTCGTTAGCTCAGGGGGAGAGCACTACCTTGACACGGTAGGGGCCAGTGGTTCAAATCCACTACGACCCACC
>DUUE01000201.1 GCA_012841735.1 Bacillota bacterium
CGCGCTTCAGCCAGGCCGGCCTGCAAAATACATCCGGAACCCGGGTCTTTGGTGTTTCCACTCTGCAGGAAGCAATTTCTCTTTTCCTGGAAGCATAAGATAATACCCGGGAGGGTTATGCTGAGAAAAACAGTTTTACAAGGATTACAGGTAGCGGCGGCATAGTAAACGGCTGAGGTGGAATGTTAATGTCACTCTTTTTGAATATACTTTTTATTTTTCTGGCCAGAGTATGTGATGTTACAATGTCCACGGTGCGGATTTTAATGATTATGCGCGGCAAGGCCGCTTTGGCTGCTTTTATCGGTTTTTTTGAGGTGTCTGTTTATGTGCTGGCGCTCAGCCGGGTGATAGGCGACCTGGACCGGCCTGTTCTTTTGATTGCATATGCGTCCGGTTTTGCCGCCGGCAATTATATCGGCGGTCTGTTGGAGGAGCGGCTGGCCCTGGGTTATGCCACCGCCCAGATTATTTCCCTGGAGGCTGCCGATCTGATTGCCGCCGGTTTGCGTGAGCAAGGGTTCGGTGTGACCATTCTGGAAGGATGCGGACTGGAGGGGACACACAAAATACTGCATGTCCTGCTGAAACGGCGGGATATCCCCTGCCTGCTGGAGGCGGTACGCGCCTGTGACGTCAATGCTTTTATCAGCGTAATGGACACAAGAAAAATATTGGGCGGCTATTTTGCCAAGACTAAAGCAAAATAATGACAGGAGGGTCTTATGAACCGGGACCATGCCATCGGCTTGCTGGATTCAGGAGTGGGCGGTCTGACAGTCGTCCGTGAAATTTTTACCCAGCTGCCGGCTGAGAGAATTGTTTATTTCGGCGATACAGCCAGAATGCCTTACGGACCCCGGCCCCATTCCGAGGTCAGGGATTTTGCCAGGCAGATTATTCGTTTCCTCACCACCCAGGATGTGAAGCTGGTTATTGTGGCCTGCAATTCGGCCACGGCAGCCGGCCTGCCTTATTACCAGGGAGAATATGACCTGCCTGTCATCGGTGTGATTGAACCCGGCGTCCGGGCGGCCGTCAGACATACCAAAACAAAGCGGATTGGTGTCATCGGCACGCAAGGGACAATTGCCAGCAATGCTTATGAACAGTTAATCAAGCATTATGCTCCCGAAGTGGAAGTTTTTTCCCAGGCTTGTCCCCTTTTTGTACTGCTGGTAGAAAATGAACTTGTTGATACACCGGAGGCTTTGTGCGTGGCGGAAACATACCTGCGCCCGCTGAAAGATGCCGGCGTGGATACACTCATTCTCGGCTGTACGCACTATCCCCTCATGTCCCATGTAATAGCCCGGGTGATGGGACCGGAGGTAAAACTGATATCCTCCGCGGAAGAGACGGCGCGGGAAGCGCATTGCATTCTGCAAAAAATGGATTTGCAGCAGACAAAAACTACAACCGGGCTCCGGCATCGCTTTTTTGTCAGCGGCCCGCCCGCCGGCTTCGTGCGTATCGGCCGCAAGCTGCTGGAGCTGGAGATTGAGGCTTACCAGGTGCTTCTGCCGTAATGTGCGCATATCTTTCCTTCCGGCTTCATACATTGCAGTAAAAAAGACGGAGGGAAGCAATATGCGTACAGTGCTGCTTATTATCCTGCTTTTTATGATGGCAGCCGTGCCGGCAGGCTGTTCCCTGCTGCCCGGGCAGGAAGAGCCGGCCAATGAAGTTCCTCCTTTTCCGGAGGGGGACATGCCGTCCGAATTGCCGGGCCGGAAGCTGCGTGATACTGTTTTTTACCTGCCGGACGCATCCTGGCGACTTTTAATTCCGGTCAGGATTTATATCCCCTGGGAAGAAGGAATTGCCAAGGCCACACTGCGTTACTGCACTGCAGGCAACCTGCCGGAAGCAGCGGCATCAGCCGGTATGAATGCTTTGCTGCCTGCAGGAACACGTATATTGGGAATGGCAATTAATGACGGCCTGGCAAGGGTGGATTTCAGCAGGGAGTTTCTCGATTATCCCACGGAACATGAAGATCTGATAATCAACGGCATTACTTACACCCTGACGGAATTTCCCACTATTGACCGGGTGGAAATCCTGGTGGAACAGTCGGAGCCTGCTTTTCCCGGCGGGGCGTCTGCGGCCGAACCCTTCAGGCGTGAATTTGGTCTGAACCTGGAAGTGGACGACGGCATAGACGCTTTTGAGGGGACCGGGCGGATTACGCTATACTTCCTGTATGCCGCCGGGGACAATGTCTTTTATGTGCCGGTCACAAGGGTGATTGCCGCACCGGGGGATTTGCTGACAGCGATAGCTCACGAGCTGCTGGAAGGCCCCAAGCGGGGCAGCGGGCTTTTTACCGCCATCCCGGCCGGCATCAGCCTGGAGGCGGTAACGCTGGAAGGAAGCAAGGTTGTCCTGCATCTGGCAGGAGAGCCGTCCATAGAGGGCAGGCAGACAGCGGCAGACCGCCTGCGCCAGCAGGTGGCCCTTACTTATACGGAAATCGGCGGTATTACCGAAGCGGCCATTCTTATCAACGGCAAAGTGCCTGATTTCGGACCCGATGTTCATTTTCCGGAAAGTTTCGGCCGGCCGAAACAGTGGAATCTGGCGGACTGAACGCTTTATGGTTGCTAACATGACTGCTTCACGCTATAATAAGGAAAAATTCGCTCTTATGTTTGGAGGATTCCCATGAGAACAGACGGCCGGAAAAATGACCAGATGCGGCCTTTAACCATTATCCCGCATTACTTAAAAGCTCCTGCAGGCTCGGTGCTGATTGAACTGGGCGATACAAAAGTCATTTGCACCGCAACGGTTGAAGATAAAGTCCCGCCTTTCTTACGCGGCCTCAATCAGGGATGGGTGACGGCCGAGTACGCCATGCTGCCCGGCGCCACGGAAGTGCGCACACAGCGTGAGCGGGGCAAAATATCCGGCCGCAGCAGTGAAATTCAGCGCCTGATCGGTCGGTCGCTGCGTTCTGTGGTGGACCTGAAAGCTTTGGGGGAACGTACAGTCTGGATTGACTGTGATGTGATCCAGGCGGACGGCGGCACACGGACGGCAGCCATCAGCGGTGCTTTTGTTGCCCTTTACCAGGCTCTGTCCAAACTGATTGCGGCGGGTGAGCTGGCGGAAATGCCCGTCAACGATTACCTGGCGGCAGTCAGTGTGGGCATAGTTTCCGGGGAGCTGTTGCTTGACCTGGCCTATGAAGAAGACAGCAGGGCGGAAGTGGATATGAATATTGTTATGACGGGCAGCGGCAAGCTGGTGGAAGTGCAGGGAACGGCGGAAGGGGCGCCCTTTTCCCGGGAGACGATGAATGAAATGCTGGACCTGGCAGCCTGCGGCATTGACCAGATCCTGACGGCACAAAAATGCATTCTTCTCGGCGACCTGAAATGAAACTGGTTCTTGCCACTTTGAACCCCGGCAAAGTTGCCGAATTGAAAACGCTGCTTGCCGACCTGCCGCTGACACTTATCCCCCTTGCCGCTTACCCCGGTTTTACTCCCCCGGAGGAAACGGGGCGGACTTTGGCGGAAAATGCCGCCCTGAAAGCGGAAGCTGTTGCCCGTTTCACGGGCCTGTGGGCGCTGGCCGACGATTCCGGCCTGGAAGTGGATGCCCTTGGCGGGCGGCCCGGTGTTTATTCCGCCCGGTATGCCGGGGAAGATGCGGATGACAAAAAAAACAATGCCAAACTGCTGACTGAGTTGGCCAAAGTTGCAGCCGCAAAACGGACAGCCCGTTTCCGTGCGGTGATTGCCCTGGCGCATCCCGGGCGGCCAACCCGTTTTGCCGAAGGGGTGTGTGAAGGAATTATTGCCATGGAGCCGCGGGGTGAAAGCGGCTTCGGGTATGACCCGCTTTTTTACTACCCGCCGGCAGGCCGGACATTTGGCGAAATGCTGCCGGCAGAAAAAAATAAAATCAGCCACCGGGCGCAAGCGCTGCAGGCGGCACGTGAGCTCCTGCGGCAGCTTGCCGGCATGTAAGCTGTTGCCGCCCGTTTGCCCGCGCAGGGCGGGAGAAAGGGCGGAATGCGGCAATTTACACAGATATTGCCTTTGACAACAGGGCACATTTGGTGGTATACTGATCTTTGCGATCGGGGTGTGGCGCAGTTTGGTAGCGCACTTGGTTTGGGACCAAGGGGTCGCAGGTTCAAATCCTGTCGCCCCGACCAATCACGTCAAGACAGCAGGGCCTGCCGCCGGTGCCTCCGGCGGTATGGGCCCGAAAGAAGTTTATGTGCGGGTGTAGCTCAATGGTAGAGCGCTGGCCTTCCAAGCCAGTAACGTGGGTTCGATTCCCATCACCCGCTCCAGGTTTTTTCTTGTTGATTTTGCGCAAGCTATTCGCTATACTGGTTTTGCATACGCCTGTAGCTCAGGGGACAGAGCAACGGACTTCTAATCCGTGGGCCGTAGGTTCGAATCCTACCAGGCGTGCCATAAGTCAGAGGTCGGAGGGCAGAAGTCAGAATGCCGGAAGCCGGA
>DUUE01000456.1 GCA_012841735.1 Bacillota bacterium
CGTGACACTTGTTGTCTGGGAGTCAACGGGTGGGCCTGATGAGTTCATCAAACAGGCTGGGGAAGCGTTCACCAAGCTTTATCCCCACATCAAGATCGAGTATGTCAATGTGGAGCTAGGAGATGCATCCGGCCAGATTGCCTGGGACGGCCCTGCGGGAATCGGCCCGGATCTGTTTGCCGCACCCCATGACAAGCTTGGTGAGCTGGTGGTGGGCGGGCATGTGCTGCCGACAGCCGATTTTGATGTAATCGGATCTCAAGTGCTGGAATCCTGCCGCGATGCATTGACTTATGATGGAATTATGTACGGTTATCCCGTATCGGCAGAAACCTATGCCCTGTTCTACAACAAAGCTCTGATTGCCCCCGAGCAAGTGCCCAAAACATGGGAAGAGCTCAAAGAATTCTGCCGCGAGTTCAACAAGGCAAACCCCGGCAAGTACGGGTTTATAATGGATGTGGGCAATGGCTACTACACCATCATCTTCACAACCAGCCAGGGCAACCGCCTCTTTGGGCCAGATGGGACTGACACAACGAATACAAATATCAATTCTCCTGCTTCGGTGGAGGGTATGAAGTTCTTCCAAGGTTTGCGGGATATCCTTGATGTACCAGCGGCGGACCTGACCACTTCGATATGCGACAGCGCCTTTGCCAGCGGCCAAGCGGCCATGTACATCACTGGGCTCTGGAATGTGGCTCCCTTCCAAAAAGCAGGAGTGGACTTTGGTGTAGCACCGCTTGCGGCGCTGCCCGGCAACGACGAGCCAGTAGCGTCTTTCTCCGGGACCAGGGCAATGTTCGTCTCGGCTTATACCTATAATCAAGAGGAGGCCGAGCTCTTTGCCAAGTTCCTGGTGTCAGAAGAGATGCAGCGGCTGCGCTTCGATCTCACCGGAACACTGCCGGCAATACCGCTGGAAGTGGATGCCCCGTATATTGAAGGATTCTTGACTCAGCTCTCCTATGCGTTCCCCATGCCGTCGATTCCACAGATGGGAGCATATTGGGATGCAATGAATGCAGCCAGTGCCAACATTTGGGATGGGGCTGACATCCAAGCTGAACTGGATGCAGCCAATGTTGCAATCCTGCAGTAACCCAAGGGCAAACTAGAACTTACGGTTAATCCGAGGGGGTATCTGTGTGATACCTCCTCCCTTGATATTGATCCCATTACGCTTTTGTTGCAAAGCTGCCAAAGGAGGTGCCTCCATGGGAACCGCAGTCACCATCCAGCCGCCAAAGCGCCGCGATCCAGTCCGGAGCAAGCTCTTGCTTAGTTCACTCCTGTTCATGGGCTTGGGGCATATTATCTATTTGAAACAGTATGTGAAGGGCCTGTTTTTTGCAGCAGTTGAAATTACCTTCCTCGCATTTCTTCCCAAGATATTTGTGGCGTTGGAGAATCTGATCACGCTGGGCGAACCAGCGCCCCACCTGCCCATCAGGGAGCGGCCCCATTCCATGTTCATGCTCATAGACGGTGTTGTTGTCCTGGTGCTGGTTTTCGTCTTCATTGGAGTTTATATCATCTCTGTGCGGAGCGCCCTGGCTGAATATGATCAAGAACGGACTGCTCGCATAGGCTTAAAGGAAGCAATCAATCGGGCGTTTCCCATATTTGGGCTTGCGCCAAGTGTTGGCCTGATTCTTTTATTTGTTGTTGTCCCATTGATTTTCTCCGCCTGTGTTGCTTTCACCAATTACTCATCTCCCGGGCATATCCCCCCAAACAACACAGTCGATTGGGTGGGGCTGGAAAACTTTAAGACCCTGTTTGGTGGCCATGCCACCTGGACCGGGGCTTTGGGAAGGGTGTTTTTGTGGTCCTTGGTATGGGCGGTTTTGGCAACGGCAACCTGTTATTTCGGTGGCTTAATCATGGCGGTTGTCATAAAGGAAAGCCGCATCAAGATCGCCGGGTTTTTCCGAGTACTTTTTATTTTGCCCTATGCCATTCCTTCGGTGATCAGCATGCTGGTCTGGCAAAACTTGCTTAACGGCACCTTTGGAACCTTAAACCGGACCTTGTTTGCTCTCAATGTGATATCCAAGCCCATACCATGGCTGGGCGATCCATGGCTGGCCAAATTCACCGCAGTTATGATCAATCTCTGGGCCGGCTTTCCATATTTCATGCTGTTGGCTTTAGGCAGCATGACCGCTGTTTCACAGGATATCTATGAAGCGGCTGAGATCGACGGGGCCGGCAAGTTTCAGCTGTTTCGCAAAATAATCCTGCCGATTGTCCTGTATCAGACGGCACCGCTGATTATCATGTCCTTTACCCATAATTTCAATAATTTTGGAGCCATTTTCTTCCTGACCGGAGGCGGCCCTGTGGTCCGCGATACCACTCTGACCACCGCCGGTGGGACCGATATCTTAATCACCTGGATCTACAAGCTGACAGTCAACCTCATGAAGTATCATTATGCATCAGTGCTGTCGGTAATGATCTTTCTGGTCCTGGCTCCCATTGCCATTCTCAACCTGAGGCGGACACGATCGTTTAGAGAGGGGGCACTATAGATGGAACCAAGGGTTAGAGCGAGAATCAATGCTGTTATTGTCCTTGTGTTTTTGACGCTCACTTCAATTTTTGTCCTGTACCCGATCGTCTACATCATTGCAGCGGCCTTTTCTCCCGGCACTTCAATTGCATCGTTGAACATAGTCCCCTTTGGCGATGGGGTGACTTTGGAGCATTTCCGCCATCTGTTCCAGAATACAAATTACCTGATCTGGTTTAAAAATACACTGATTATTGCCCTCGCCACCAGCATCAGCACAGTGATCATTGCGTCGCTGGGGGCTTATGTGTTTTCAAGGTTCAGGTTTACCTTAAAAAAGAGCCTGATGACTGCCTTGTTGATCCTGCAGATTTTCCCGTCATTTGTAGGGATGGTGGCCATCTATGTCATCCTGCTGCGGATCGACGGCCACGATGAACTGTGGGGGCTGGTGTTAGTCTATCTGGCCGGTAATATCCCCTACAA
>DUUE01000211.1 GCA_012841735.1 Bacillota bacterium
AACTAGTTATTCCGAGACCCGCTCAATTTTATTCAGCGCCGTTATTAATTAATGACCACAATGGGGGCCTTACATCTCAAAGAAAGGAAGGCGTCTTCGGCATATGTTTTTTGCATCGTGGGCAAGGCAAAGGATCACCGCATATCGACTTCTCAAAAAAGCGGGAGGCGCTCTTTTTATAACCCGGTGCTAAAAGTAAGCAATATCGACTTCGGCTAGAATTTCACCTGTCTGCAGGTCTAAAATCTCGCAATCCCCTACCCTGAAGCTGCCGTCATCCTGGAAATGAATCGCGTAAACCAGCTGGTAGCGGCCCGGTTCGAGAACATCCCCGGTATTAACCTCGATCTTTTCTTTTGCCTCGAGAGTAATTTTTACGCTGTTCCCATTGAAAGCGGCGTCGACCAGGCCGGGGCTGTGACAATAGAAATCCCCGTCACTTAAACCCAGTCCCGGGCTTCCGATGGCGGCGTAATAAAAAACAGCACCTTCCGCATCCCATTGATTGAAGGGAAATGAAGTAACCGGCCGGGCGAGGTATTTTTCTGATAGGGAAAAAATCTCATTAAAGCCTTCTTCAAGGACCAGCTCTCCAAAATACTTGTCTGAAGGAAAATTTAATAATTTTACCCGCCACTCCCATAAGGTTAAAAACCAGCTGTACAGCTCCCGCGGCTCCTGCTCCAAAATTGCGCCAGCCGGGTCCGGCGGGCACAGCTCTGCCAGCTCTTCCAGGTCGCTTAGCACCTGTTCGGCGGTGACAACGCGCCCCTTTTGCAGGGCGTCGATTATATCGACCTGTGCGGCGATGGCATTACATTTTGCGATGGCCTCCATAAAGGGATTTTCTTCTGACTCCGGCAGAGCCGCCGCCTCCGCAAGGCGCTGCCCCGCCAGGCTCCAGTATTCTTCAGCCAGGGCCTCTTTTGCTTCAGCAATCAGACCTGTTAAAACATCTTCGCCGATCTGGCCGTTTTCAGCAGCCTGGCCGTTTTCCGTTGCAGTACAACCAGCCAGGCTTCCCGCCACCAAAGCAACGGATATAACACCGGCCAAACAGAGGAACAGAAGGCTTTTCAGTTTTGATTTTTGATTAAACACAAGAATCAGCCTCCCACAGTCACTCTAAAAAACACCGTTTCCTTATCACCGTTCTGCCAGGCAAGTTAGGGGCGCCAGTCCAATATCTATACATGTGCTGCCATGACTATCATAATATGAAGACAGGGTTTAATCACCGTCCCTTTGACTCATTCCCTCTGCCAGGAATAATAGTAAAAGTAGATAAACCTTTCGTCGCTATCCTGAAATTTTTCCGATGTCATCATCAGGTAATATTTGGGTCTTGAAGTTTTAAATGACGCATTTGCCAATTCTCCTGACTGTACTAAGGCAATTTCATCCAGGGTTTTCTCTTTTGCCAGGGACTCGCCAACTATTTTAAACAAAGCATTGGCTTCATTATAAATATCTTCAGCATCCTTTTCCGGTGAATAGAAGAGGCTATACTTTATATTTTTCAATGAACCATCAAGCATAACATTGAGCTCTATTTTGGAGAGAGGAAGATTGCCGGCTTCTTCCCGGGTTAAACTTATTGAGCCCGATGTTTCACCGATATCAGCAACAAATCCATATTCAGAGTATTTATTGCTGTACTCATCAAGAACCTCTTGAAAATTAACGGCTTTTGACGCTGAAACAGTTATGGTACAGTAAAAGCTGCCGGCCAAAAGGGCAACAGAAAGCGCCAGCCCCGCATATTTAATCCTTTTGCCTGCTTTCTTTAGGTCAGTCTCTTCATTAGTGCTGAATACTCTTAACAATTCATTATTCATTTTAAGATGATCCCTGGAATGTTCATTAAAACCACCTTCCTGGTTCATCACAAAATATTTGGCGAGATCTTTCATGTCATTATACATGTTGTAAATGGTCATCTTTTTATTGCGGCGTAATTTACCCTTGTAGAAATAATCTGCGCTTATGGTGATTTTCTTCTTGCCAATTCTTTTAATACGGAAACTCTCAATTTCTAAAAAATCTACCGTATGTCGCTCGGGGTATGTTATGATTGCCATTACATTATCCCTGTTTGCTAAAAAATCTACTGCTTCATAGACATCTGCAAGCCCCAAAGCATTATAATTAACTATAGGATTATTATCTAATATCTTTGTTGCCGCCCCGGTCTTCGCTAATCGTGAAGGACTCATTTTAGTATCTACGCCATATCTTCCCCTTACCAGCTTGCCCTTTTCATTGATACACCAGAATTGAAGTCTTGCTTTTAATACAGAAGTGGATGCGATAAATCCAACTGACCATATGGCCATGGAAATCCCCATCAGTATTAGATGGAATAATATCAAATTGATTTTTATTTCACTAATAATATAAAGGGTCTTATCAAGCCAGATGTCACAAATTATTACATAGATAACCATTGTCCCCAATAGCATAAAGGTTAACAGCAGGAAATTGTGAATGAGGATACTATTTGTTAATACCCCCGACTTTCTTGCCTGTTCTTCTGAAAAACTATAGACTTCTGTCACTATTTCCAACCTCCCTTCCCGGAAAAAGTGAGTCAAGCCACATATCAACCACCGTAACGAACTTAGTAGCTGCCGCCATCATACCATCATAACCCAGGCGCAGGTACTGCCAAGGGGATAGCGGAGCGCCAGGCTTCTCTTATGGCCTGTTGTGCATATCCGGGGTGTCCATTTCTCTCAACTCCGCATTGGCAATAATTTTTTTAATCACAAAGTAATTGGGGACACACACCAGAACCAGGATTGCCCCGATCAATGTAAAGGGGTACCACACGTGATAGGGCTGCTTAACGGAAACAGCATACAAGCCAACTGCCAAAAGAATTGCCCCGATTGGAATAAGGAATCCCAGGGCTGCCAGGAGCAGCTTTTTATATTTTTTTCTTTCAGGCCGCAAGTAGCTGCAAATATCCCCAGCGCGGCTCCCATTAAACCTACCCCGCCTCCCATGCAGGCGCCGATTATGGCAGACGCTCTTTCAGCAAACCACATCTTGATCACGCTCCTTCGTTTGTGGCAGGCTCTTATGTGCAGCTGTGGCGGTTATCATTAGATAAATATTCTATATAGTGTTACACCCATTTATTTTACCATATATATGCCAATTCTGTGGTATTAGCTGTTCTCTATAACCGGGACGCTTTTTTTTATATTATTCAAACGTAAGTCAAAGTCGCTGTCCCCTGGCTCACAAACGTTAACCTCCGGTTTTGCCGCTATAGGAAGATTTGCCGATTAAATAGTGCAAACAATGGAGTGTTTTTCAGAATTGAGGCCGGCTCAAGATTGGAATATGGTCCGGCCGCCGCAGACGGTGCGCAGGACGCGGATGGAGCGGATCCGGCCGGGGGGCACGGTGACGGGATTGGCGCTGAGGATGACCAGGTCGGCCCTCTTCCCGGCGCTGAGGCTCCCCTTCTCCCGTTCCTCGAACTGCGCGTAAGCGGCGTCAAGGGTAAACAGGCGCACCGCCTGGGCGGCGGAGAGCGACTGCCGGGGTTCAAAACCTTCCCGGGTCACGCAGCACTGCAGGGCGTGCAGCACATCCGGGGAGCAGATCGGGGCGTCCGAGGCGCCGGCAACCTTGACCCCCGCTTCCACCAGGGCCCGGTAGGGGTAAGTCCACCGGACCCGCTCCGGGCCGAGGCGCGCGGCAAGCCAGTGTTTCTCGGCGTGAATAAAGAGCGGCTGGGAGGAAACGACCAGGCCCAGCCGGGCAATATCCCTGATCAGGGCCGGGTTAAGGACGGAGGCATGCTCGAGGCGGTGGCGGTGATCTTCCTTCGGGAACTTCTTTAACAGGCGCGAGTAAAGCTTCACGCAGACCCGGACGGCGGCGTCGCCGATGGCATGGACGGCAAGCTGCAGCCCCTCCGCGTGCGCCGCCGCCATGCGGCGGTAAAGCTCCGCCTCGTCCAGGACCATGAAGCCGCTGTTGCCGGGATGGTCGGCATAGGGAGAGGACATGAACGCGGTGCCGGCCTGGAGGGTGCCGTCGCAAAACAGCTTCACCGCGCCGATGCGCCGCGCGGCGCCGCTTTCCGTCCGGTGAAGCCCGGACTGGCGGGCCGCTGTTACCGCGGCCAAATCGCGGGCAATCAAAAGGCAGTAAAGGTTGACCGGTATCTGTTCCAGCGCCATCTGCAAAAAGGGCAGGTCGTAGGCGCCGCTGTCGCCGGCCGGACCTTCCCCGTCCGTCTGCAGGACCACCCCGGCGGAGGTGATACCCCGTGCGGCCAGGCCGGCAAAGGTGGCTTCCGCGCCCGCGAAAAGCTTTTCCAGCCCAGGCAGCGGGACCCGGCTTAACAGCAGCTGCGCGGCGCTTTCATGAAATATCCCCGCGGGGCGGCCGTCCGGCTCCCGCTCGATCCGGCCTCCCGCCGGGTCCGGCGTGTCCGCGGTGATACCCGCCGCCTCGATGGCCCTGCTATTGGCCAGGACGCGGTGCCCGTCGTAGGTGACGATAATCACGGGCCGCCCGGGGCAGGCCTCGTCCAGGGCGCCGCGCGCCGGCGGGACGCCTTCGCGCAAGGCCCGGTCGTCCAGCTGCAGCCCGACAATCCAGTCATCTCCCTGTTCCTCCCCGGCCCGCCGCTTCAGCTTCTCCTGCAGCTCGCCGGTGGAGCGCACGCCGCTCAGGTTGAGGTTCAGGTCGTAGAAAACCATCAGGGTGGGGTGAAGGTGGGTATCGATGAAACCGGGCAGCATGGCGCGTCCCGCCAGGTCGATCGCTTCAAAATCCCGGCCCAGCGCCGCCCGGCACTCCGCCAGGGTGCCCACGGCGGCGATAATACCGTCTTTTACCGCCAGCGCTTCAGCGGTGGGTTGTTTCTCGTCGACGGTGTAGATCTCCCCGCCGTAGTAGAGCTGTTCCGGAGCGGACATCTTACTTCTCCTCTCTCTTCGCGGCGGGCGCTCCGCAGGATTAAAGCGGAACCAGGGAACCCGCTGCCATCAGGATGTAGGCGAAAATAATCGCTGCCTGGACCTCCGCTCCGCCCCAGCGGCCCAGCGTGAAAGACGATTCCGGAACGGCCGCCCGGCTGGCTCGCAGCGCGGGGATCACCAGCAAGGCCACGAGCACGGCGATGGCGCCGCCGGCCAGGCGCATAAACCCGAGGAAGCCGGTCAAACCGGGCAGGGCCAGCAGCAGCGTGGGCAGGGTGGCGGCCAGCCAGGAGACGCGGTACTCGAACCCCAGCCGCTCCTCGATCACCCGCGCCAGGGCATAGGAGGTGGCCCAGTAGCTGGTGAGGATGGCCAGGAAAATAAAGACGGAGCCGCCCAGGGAGGCCCACTCCCCGACGGCGCGGCCCCAGCCGATAATGGCCACTTCGGTAACCTCGGTAGAGACGAGCATGGCCACGAGCGTGACGGTGAAGGTAAACAAAAAATTGATCCCCAGCCCGAGCAGCACCGCCCGGGGCATCAGAGCGGTGTTCCAGGAGAGACCTTCCCGCGCCTGGGGGATGGAGAAGAAGCTGGCGAAGCAAAACATGACCATGCCGTAGAGGGCCATGGTTTCCTTGCCCACGCCCAGGTAGAGGGAAAGAGAACCGCCGGCGCTGAAAAGGGAACCCCCGGCGAGCACGGCCAGGATCACAGCGGCGGCAACGATGGTGTACTTTTCACTGAGCCCGAGGGCTTTCAGGCCGAAGAAAACTACACCCGCAGCCACGCCGTAGAAGACCAGCTCCGCCGCCCACAGGGGCAAGCCGGCCAGCTCGACCAGGATCTCGCCGGCGCCGACGATGTAACCGGCCAGCAGGGCGTAAAAGCTGATCACGATCAGGGCGAAAAAAATCCAGATAAAAACCCTGCGCAATCCCGGTAGGCCGGTAAAGAGATACTTGCCCAGCACCTCCACGAGCTGGTTTCCCCGGCCGTCGCGGATGACGATCTCGGCAATCATCAAGTGCAAAACGGCGCTGACCAGATAGGCCAGCAGCATCACCCAGACAAAATTGAGAAAGCCGCTTAAGGAAGCCAGGTAGGGGACGGCCATGACGCCCCCGCCCACACCCAGCCCGGCGATGATCGCCGCCGCTTCAAAGAGGGAAAGCTGTTTCTTCCCGCTCAACGGTAACACCGCCTCCTTCGTTTAAGCCGGACCGAGCACGGTCGCCGGACCCGTGGCATACTTTTGCAGCGCCGCCTCGTCCAGCTCGACCCCCCAGCCGGGCCCTGCAGGCACGGCGGCCGCGCCGCCGCTGTAATCGATCGGCGCGGTGATGAGGTCGTCTTCGAGCATCACGTGTCCGAAAAGCTCCGTGGCGTAACCGAGCTGGTGGTGCCTGGCCGCGGCCAGGTGGAGCACGGCGGCGGAATTGATCCCCAGGGGCTGGTTGTGCAGCACCGCGCCCAGCCCCCGCCGCGCCGCGTAGTCCAGGGCGCGCAAGGCGGCGGTGATGCCCCCGGGCCTTTCCGGGTTGAGGCCGACAACGCCGACCGCTTTCAACTCGATCAAAGTGACGATATCCTGCAGTGAGAAGCAGTCCTCGTGGGCCATCAGCGGCGTATCCACCCGTTTTTGCACCTCCGCCATTTCCAGGTAGTTATAGAGAGGCAGCGGCTGCTCCACGAACTCGATCCCAAAGGGCTCGATGGCCTTGATCGCCCGCACGGCATGCGCCGCGCTGCGGCAGGCCTGGTTGTAGTCCACGCGCAGCCTGGCCTCGCCGCCTAGGGCCCGGCGCATCTCTTTCAGGATCTCCACGTCCGCGGCGATGTCGCCGCCCAGCTTCAGCCTGAAAGTGCGGATGCCGTCGGTGTAAAAAAAACGGGCCAGCTCGGCCATGCGCGCGGGCTCGCCGAGCGGCACCAGGGCGGCGAGGGGCACCCGTTCCACGGTGCGCCCGCCCATGAAATCGCAGGCCGGCCGGCCGGCGATGCGGCCCATCAGGTCGTAGCAGGCCATATCAAGCAGCCCCTTGGCCACCTCGTTGCGGGCCACATTGATCTCCATGCGGTGGCGGATCCGCTCGATATTAAAGGGGCTCTCGCCCAGGAGATACTTCCCCAGGGCTTCCTTGATCACGAGAATGACCTGGCCTGGAGAGACACCCGTTTCGGGCAGCCAGACAAACACCTCGCCGAGGCCGGTGCTGCCGTCCTCGGCCGTCAGCCGGCAGACAACGAAATCGCCGCCGAGCCAGTCCTCTTCCGCCGGTATGGCCATCCCCAGCCCCCCGGCGGCGCGCATCGCTTCCCGCACATAGCCGTGAAAGGGAACAAATACCGGAGTCAGCTCGATGCGGATGATGCGCGGATCGCCCTTCCGGTTCTTCTTCAATCCTCATCCCGGTCCTCTCTGTGAATATTTTCAAGCCATGTTATACGTTAAAAAGTTCTAATATTTTTTTGTTATACTACAAATATTCCGAAGTTCCTGCTTTATAAACATTCACAGGCTCCCTGCCAGTCACAAACGCCCGTAGACTTGCCGCGTGGTTCAATACCTACCGCATACAGCAGAACTAAAAAATTAAAGGAAACTCCAATACAAGTAGTGTCCGGTATAATGGTGTATTGACAAATAGTCTCTTACAGGTCTTGACTATTGCAGGAGTTTGCCGACCCTTGCAACGGCTTGGGATGGCTGTGATTTTTAAATTATCCCAGCTTTAAGCAGGAATATTTAATATTTAAAGGAATATTTTTTTAAACGAATATGCCCATTTAAAGGTGTCTGTACCGTTGTTTGTATGAGCGGCGACATGACTATGTTTGCCACTATAATATTGACAAGGGGGTAACCGGCACAAGAATAGTTTTTTGTTCCTGGCAGGTGTTATAATCTTATTTATTAAGTGGGGAGGATGCCCAATCATGACCCGAGATTTGATCCCCGATCAATTTGATTCTGAAAAACTGGAAAAAGGTTTAAAAACCGCCGGAGTGGTCACAAGCGGTGTGGGGCTGGTCAAAACTATTGTTGCAGCCGTGGTCTTAGTCTTTGTGGCCATTATTCTTATGGTTTCCGCTAATAAATGGATTGGCCTTGCCCTCCTTTTGCTGGCGGTCGGAATGGTTGTGCTGCAAGTGTTCAAATTTAAAAAGGCCGCCCGGAAGTGAAAAAAACAATAGGCCTTTGACATAGCACCGGACGGCCGGAGGTAAAGAGAAAGACAGGGGCTTTTAAAAATGAAAAGGCGGCGCCCGCCTTCATAATCATAAGGGCGCCGCCTTACGGCAGGTGGGTGCAGGCGCAGGGCGGCGAATTTTTACCGGTACGCTCCCGTACCGCAGCATTTGAGCAGGCCGGGATGTTAGGGGGAAAAACGCCGAAGAAATTTGAGACGAAGGGACTGCTCACTTGAAGAGGCCGACAAACTCTTTTAAATTTAAGGATTTTGTTTCCATCCACCTTGATTTCCCCCTTGGCCAGGGCCAGGAGGGAGTTGCGCACTCCCAGGGCTACCTCCTTCCAGACCTTCTCTTCCACCCTTATGACCAGATCGGCTTCGTCTACCCCCTCAGGGCGGATTTCTGCCACGCCCCGGCGGACCATGACCGTAAAGGCCTGCCCGGCATCCGTGATCTTGAAGACGGCGGTGATCTCTTTATCGGCGCTCGCTGCAGGGTCAAGCTTAACGGCCATGTGCCGGAAGATCAGGTCCAGGGGAATCAGGTGGGCCAGCCCGGCGTCCACCTGCAGCGGCCTCGCTTTTTCCAGCTGCCCGGCCAGTTCCAGGGCGGATGTGAAATAGTAGCAGCGGGCGCGCGACTTATTCTTTACAATACATCATTTTCCTGCTTCGCTTAATCGATTTTTTCGAGATCTTTTCGAAATGCCAGGGTTTATTTGCCCCTCCGGAAGAGCTCATCGCAGCTGAAAGCTTAGTAGCGCCCGGTTTTGGGGGCGTCCATTATAAAAAAACAGCGCTGCCGTTTAAGCAGCGCAGTTATTGGGTATTCTCTGTGTGATATCCGGAAATGAGGATTGGAAGATTTAGAGCAAAGGGTTAGTCGTCGTCCTCCTCTTCTTCATCTTCATCTTCCGGATCGCCGCCGTTATCCTTGTCCAGCTCTTCATCATCTTCATTCCCCCTGCCCTTGGCGGCAGCCCAGGGCGGAGGACCTTTCTCTCCGGACTGAGCCCATTCCCAGTGCTCCCGGGCATGAGCCGGGGCCCAAGGGGGTGGACCTTCATCACCGGACTGTGACCACTCCCAGTGTTCACGGGCGTGTTCAGAAGCCCAGGGCGGGGGGCCGCCGTCTTCTTCACCGACATCCTCGCCGGTTTCATCCCCGGGTTCGTCCCCGGGCTCATCCCCGGGTTCGTCCCCGGTTTCATCACCGGTTTCGTCCCCGGTCTCGTCCTCAGTTTCATCCTCAGTTTCGTCACCGGCCTCGTCACCGGTCTCGTCGCCGGTTTCATCTCCGGTTTCATCGCCGGTCTCATCGCCCGTTTCTTCACCAGTTTCGTCACCGTTAAGGAACGGCAGCCCTTCGTTGGCCAACACCACGCCGCACCCGGCCAGAAGAAACACCAACAGGAGCACAATTACTTTTTTACTCATACCACTTCCCCCATAAAGGTATTAATACGCAATCCATGATCCCAGGGCCGGAATCGAGAATATAACCCGCTACAAATACAACAATCCCGACTTCGGCGGCCTGGCGATCATGGTTCGTACCCGAACTTTAGACCCATGGCTTTGCGCGCCTTCCTTTCGGAAAGGGTTGCCTTTATCGGTCAGGATGCTATTTTTTTTTATTATAATATAATTTCTGTCATAAATCCACTTTTTTTATATTCCCTAACTCAATCAATCTCCAGCACGACTTTGATCACTTCTTCGGGGCGCTCGATCATCGCACGGAAGGCATCCTTGTAGCGGTCCAGCTTGAAACGGTGGGTGATGAAACCGTCCAGGCTGCAGCGGCCCTTGCGGAGCAGGTCGATCACCAAATCGAAGGTGCTGATCTGCCTGCCCTCGTACAGCTCCATGCCGTGGGCGTTGATCCCGATGATCTGCAGATCCTGCCACCAGGTGGGGGTCTCGTCGAAGGCCACGGGGCGGATATGATGCCCGATCTTCACGTAGGAGCCCCTTGCTTTCAGCCAGCGCAGCGAGTCGTGGAAAGTCCGGCTTGTGCCGACGCAGTCAAAGACGACATCGAAACCCCCCATGATCATCCTGTTGCCGAACATGCCCCGGTAGAGCTTCCCCCCGGTTACTTCACAGCTATACGAAAACCGGCAGCGAAAAAGCAAAAATGCTCCCTTTGTTAAGCTCACTTTCAACCCATATCCGGCCGTTATGGTGTTCAATGATTTCCTTTGAAATAGCCAGGCCCAGGCCGGCCCCGCCCGCCGGCTTACCGGCGGAAGCGGCTCCCCGGTAATACCGGTTAAATATGTACGGCAAATCTTCCGGAGCAATACCCGTACCGGTGTCAATTACCTTGATCACCGCTTCAAAATGGCCGGTATTGGCTCCTGTTCCCGCCAGGGATGCCTCCGCCTCATCAACAGGGACGATTTCATAACTGACCGTGATACTCCCTCGCGGGGGCGTATGGTTAATTGCATTGTAGATCAGGTTGTCAAAGGCCCTGCCAATTAGGTCCGGATCAACCCTCACCGAGGGCATGTTGCCTAAAGAAGCCGGCTCCCGGGAGGCCTGGTTGTTAAAATTAAAGTTGAGGCTTGCGTTCATGACGTCAACCCTGTACTTCTCATACAACTGGGAAAGGAGATCTTGAATTGTTATTTGCTGAAGGTTAAATTCCATGCGGCGTGATTCCAGGCGGGTCAGATCGAACAGATCCTGAATCAGCCGGTTGATTTTCAGAATCCGGGTATAGACCAAGCCAAGGTATTCGTATTGTTTTTCAGGCGTACTGATAACCCGGTCAAGCATGGCCTTGATGTAACCCTGCACGGTAGCCAAAGGAGTCCTCAGGTCATGGGATATATTGGTCAAAAGGTTCATGCGGGACTCCTCCATCCTGCGCAGCTCTTCCTCAGCCTCAACCCGTTCGGCAATGATCTGCTGGTAATAAACGAGGAGGGTGCCAATGGCCAAAAGGAAGGTCAGAACTCCGCCAAGCAGGTAACCCCACGGGGCAAACCATTCCACATTTTTTAACAGGGGATAGTTGCCCATGTGCAATCCGGTCAAGAAGTAAACCCATCCGGTAATACGCTGACCCGTGACCTCAATCTTTCCGGCCTGGAGAAAAGCAAAACCGGTCCAGAAATAGATAATTGCTGCTCCCACCGCGGTTGGAACCAGGGCAAAGTGTGCCGGAATAATTCCAACAACCGGCAGCGCCATCCAACCCGCATGAACCCAGACCCAGATTACCCACGCTTTGGGCACCTTTTTCCCGATGAAATGCATGGTCCCCCAGCCGTGAAAGAAGGGCCCCAAAATACAGCCGCACTGGTTCATGACCTGGAAAATTGCCGTGCCGGGACTGTAAAAAAGGGCCAGGTCAAAGGAAAGCTTCAACACCCATCCCCAACAGCCAATCCCCCACAGCATTAAAAAGGGCTTCCGGTCATGGGCATAAAGACAGGAAAAGACCAGGGCCATGACCACCTGAATGGAAATTTGGGCGGTTATCGTCGGCACATACCATGTCAGGGCTTTTTCCACGAACTCTTTTCTCCCGGCAATGCTTGTTTGTCTACCGGCCCGTAATTATCGGAACCCTGGCCGGGAGATCCGTTGAACTTGTAGCCCAATCCCTTAACGGTAAGGATATAGCGAGGCGAGGAAGGATCCGGTTCAATTTTTTTGCGCAGATTGCTGATATGCACCGGAACCATCCTCCAGTCAATCGGATAGCTGTCATGCCAAACCAGGCGGTAAATTTGCTCGGCGCTGAAAACCCGGTTGGCATTCTGGGCAAGAAGAGCGAGAATCTGAAACTCCCGGGCGGAGAGAGCGACGCTCGCGCTCCCGGACTTAACGCTGCAAAAATCCAGGTTAATTTCCAGCCCCGGAAATTGCAGGATCTGGTTGCGGTAGCTGCGATCCAGCCTGACGCGGCGCAAACTGGCTTTGACCCGGGCCGCCAATTCAGCCGGGTCAAAGGGTTTGGTCAGATAATCGTCCCCGCCGATTTCCAGCCCCAGGATCTTATCGAGGTTTTGATCTTTGCAGCTTAAAAAAATAATCGGAGCGGTTGACCGGGTGCGCAGCTCCCGGCAGACTGTATAGCCATCCAGGTCCGGAAGTACTATATCCAGGATGATCAGATCCGGATTTTGAGCAAAGGCCAGGTCCAGGGCTTGCTGGCCGGTGCCGGCAACCAGCACTTCATATCCCTCCCGCTCCAGGTAGAGGCGGACTAATTCGGATATTTCTTTTTCATCATCAACGATCAAAATTCTTTCCCCGGACATGTCTCTCTCCCAGCCGGCCAGGTATTGGGGAATCCTTTAATTTATTTTAAACTGGCTTTAAACTGCCTTAAAGTTGCGCAATTACAATCAACGGGGGTTGCCGAGAAGATACCTGGTAAAATTCTTTATTTCAAGTAATTATATCATATTCTTTAGAGGAAGAAGCATGAAAAAGGCAATAATTTTTGATTACTGCTGCTGCAGGAATGGCAATCACTCAAATTTGAAACAGGAGGTTGATGTTTAATGCGGTTTCTAACTCTAAATGCCGCCAGGAAAACTCATTATTTATTGTTCCCGTGTATATTCATCATCATGGTTCTGCTGGTGATGAGCATTGCGCCGCTGACGGCCTATGCGGCCGCGCCGGCGGTGAGCAGCGCCGTAAATTATCGGGGTAACCCATGGGGAGCCGCGGGAGCCGTGGTGACGATTAACGGCAGCGGCTTCACCGGCGCGACTGAAGTCAAGTTCGGGAGCGTCGCCGCCGCCGAATTCACCGTTGATTCCGACACAAAGATCACGGCTACCGCGCCCGCGGGAAGCGGCACGGTACACGTGACCGTAACCACGGCGGAGGGTACCAGCGCCGAGAGCGATGCCGGCCTGTTCACCTACCTGGGCAGCGAAGAACTGGTAAGCCTGTGGAATACCGGGGGAGGGATGTGGAATCCACCCTTTCATTACGGCACAACCGCCTATACAACCGCATCTCGTATTGCCGGCAGCATCACCTTCGGCTATTTTCTGGCCGATTACAATGCAACTGTCACATTCAACGGGAATCCCGGCACTTTAAGCGACCCCCTTTACGGCCTTGCACGTGGCTTTTGCTCGTTATCCGGCCTGCAGCATGGCGCCAACACGGTCAATGTTGTAGTATCGGCTCCCGGTGGAACTCCCAACAAAACCTACGTCGTTACGGTCTACTACCCGCCCAACTGGTTCACCCCCAACGGCGGTAATATCGACACATCGACCTTAATCACGATCGACACGACGGGAATGCCCGGCAGCCCCTATCAATGCTGGTATACCATCACCCCTGGTGATACCGGAACAGACCCGTCGGCAACCACAGACAGGTATCTCTACGACGGCGCCGGCTTCAACATCAGCACGCCGGGAACGTATACCGTGTCAGCTGCCGTCTTTAATGGCACTTCATGGAGCAACCCGCTCGAGGCCACGTTTATAGTTACCGGGGATGGTGGAGAGGAACCCGGCGAAGGGGAAGAAGAACCCGGGGAAGAACCCGGAGAAGAACCCGGGGAAGAACCCGGGGAAGAACCCGGGGAAAAACCCGGAGAAGGGGAAGAAACCCCTGCCCCTGAAGATAATCTGCCGACAACCGCCGGAGCCATCCCCCTGCTCGGCCTATCCGGGGCGGCTGCACTGGCGGCGGGATATGCCCTCCTGCGCCGGAAACGCCGCTAGCGCTTAACCGCAGTTAAGCGAAGAGACGCATAACCGGGGACAGACCGACCGTTATTTGCGCCGGTCTGTCCCTCATTTTTATCCTCCAATCATGAACGATATACGGAATCAGGAGTACAAGAATTAACAGGCTAAGAATAAGTATAACCGGTTTTTCGAAGACCGCGGCAACCAAAACCGATATGAGGAAAAAGAAAGCAATACTTGCCCTTTAAGCCGGGTAAAAAACGAAGGTGTAAAACGAAGAACGCCAAAATATCAGAGCTGGCGCTATCTATAAACGATCCCATGCCTCCCCAGGTAGTGCCATCTACAGGTTCAGATCATTTTCAAAAATATAAGTGAGTCAAAGTGACCGTACCTTTGACTCACTGTATTTTTTATAACTCATACCAGATCAGGGTTGACCGGTAACTGACACTGTGTCCCGGCGGAAATGCGTCGAGAAGATACTCCACAACAATGTTAGTGCCGGGAGCGACCACAATGCGCCCGTCAAAATCGATGGATGCATATCCCAGCGTTCTTACGCCTGTGTACGGTAATTTAAAAGTTGACCACTTTGAGGGGTAATGGTAACGAAAAGTTGACCACCCCAAGACTCCCATCCTGTAAACTGGATGTATCACGCAACATACCAGGGACAGGAGGAAAGGAA
>DUUE01000262.1 GCA_012841735.1 Bacillota bacterium
AGGTCGCTTTTGGCGCCGTCGCTGATAAAAACTTCAGTATCGGAGAGGGTCACACCCTTGCCGGCGTAATAAGCGCACACAGCCTGCCGCAGAAAAGCGTAGCCCTGCTCCTCACCGTAGCCCCGGAAAGTTTCCTGGTGCCCCATTTCCAGCACGGCATGCTGCATTGCTTCTACAACAGCGGGCACAAGGGGCAACGTCACATCGCCGATGCCAAGCCGGATTACCTCCCGGTCGGGGTGCTGCGCCTGGTATTCTTTCACTTTGTGGGCAATGCGTGAAAAAAGATAGCTGTCCTGTAATTGTAAAAAGTTTTGATTGATCTTCATAGCTGTTTCTCCCCGTTACAGGTGCTGCTTGTTGCCGCTATTCCACCGTAACACTTTTGGCCAGGTTGCGCGGTTTGTCTATATCCAGGCCTTTGTTGGCGGCGACGTAATAGCTGAAGAGTTGCAGCACAATGACTGAGAGGGAAGGTGAGAACAGTTCATTTGCCTCCGGCAGTTCGATAATGGCCAGTTTTTCATTGGGAGTGGCCTTGATGCAGTTGCCGATGAAAAGGACTTTCGCCCCGCGGCTGATGACCTGCTCCACATTGCTGTTAATCTTGTCATACAGCCGCTCGCAGCAGGAGATGGCTACAACCAGTGTATCCTCTTCCACCAGCGAAATAGTGCCGTGTTTCAGTTCGCCACCTGCATACGCCTCGGAGTGGATATAGGAGATTTCTTTCAGCTTGAGGGAACCTTCCATGGCAATGGCATAATCTATATTCCTGCCGATGAAAAAGATGCTTTTATAGCCCACACAGGTGGAGGCATATTTTTGGATGGAATCAGTCTGCTTCAGCAGGGTGGCAACTTTGCCCGGCAGGGAAGCAATAGCGGCCAGGAGCTGCTTTTCTTTTGGCGGGGAGATCCGGCCGCGCTTGGCGGCAAAGCGGACGGCCAGAATATAGAGCAGGACAAGCTGGGCGGAAAATGCTTTGGTGGTGGCCACGGCAATTTCGGGGCCCGCCAGGGTGTAAAGGGTGTAGTCGGTTTCCCTGGCAATGGTGCTGCCCACTACATTGACAATGGAAAGTGTGACGGCGCCTTTGCGCTTGGCCTCCCGCATGGCGGCTATGGTGTCGGCGGTTTCACCGGACTGGCTGACCAGAATGACCAGCGTGTTCTGGTCGATAATGGCGTCTTTATAGCGGAATTCACTGGCCAGTTCCACCTCCACGGGCAGCCGGCACAGGGGCTCAAAGACGTATTTTGCCACCATACCCGCGTTGTAGGCCGAACCGCAGGCGGTAATCACGATTTTGTTAAACCTGTTAATGTCCAGGCTATCTATAATGAGTTTATTGTCGCCGCCGGACAGTGCTGAATTGATGGTATCCTGCAGGATTTGGGGCTGCTCCATGATTTCCTTGAGCATAAAATGCTCATACCCGCCCTTTTCGGCACTGTCGGCGCTCCAGGTTACTGTTTCCAGCGTTTTCTGCAGCGGTTCCCTGTCGGTGTTGTAGAATTGTACGCTGTCCCCGGTGACGACGGCAATTTCCTTGTCATTCAGGTAAAAAACCTGGTTTGTATGGGCCAGGACGGCCGGCACATCGGAGGCAATAAAATTCCCTTTCTCGGACACGCCGATAATCAGCGGGTTATCCTTCTTGACCGCTATGAGCTTATCGGGCTCGTCAAGACTCATAATGCCAAGGGCGTAGGAACCTTCCAGCGCATTGACCACCCTGATCACCGTGTCCATAATGTCGCCGTTGTAGTAATATTCGGCCAGCTGGGCAATAACCTCGCTGTCTGTCTGCGAAACAAAGGTTATGCCTCTTTGTTCCAGCCGCTCTTTGAGCTGCCTGTAATTCTCAATAATGCCGTTATGGACAATGGCGATTTTGTTCCGGCTGCCCAGATGGGGATGGGAATTAATATCGGACGGTTCGCCGTGTGTAGCCCACCGGGTATGCCCGATGCCCGCAAAACCGGTAAGCGGATGGGACTCAATAAAAGCTTCCAGGGCAGATAAGCGCCCTTTTTGTTTGGCTACGGCAAAGCCGTCTTTATTCATCACTGCGATGCCGGCAGAATCATATCCCCTGTATTCCAGCTTTTTCAGCCCTTCTAAAATGATGGGAACCGCATTTTCATTTCCTATATAGCCAATGATGCCGCACATGGGGTCTCCTCCTCACTGTTAGGGATAAAGCTAATTAATCCGGTTCCTACCTCATTTTGAGATAATCTTCCCGTCCGGGACCGACCGAAACATATTCAATGGGGCAGCCTACCGCCTCTTCCAGATACCTGATGTAACGCAGGGCCGCCTGCGGCAGCTCTTCAGGCCTTCTGCAGCCAGAGATATCTGTTTTGAATCCTTCCAGATATTCATACACCGGCTTTGCCCGCAGCAGTTTGTCACCAACGGGGAAATGCTCACAGCGGACGCCGTCAATTTCATAGGCAACACAGACAGGGATTTTGTCAAGGTATGACAGGACATCCAGCTTGGTCAGCGCCAGGGCGTCAGCTCCCTGTAGCTTAACCCCGTAGACGCTGGCGGGGATATCGAAGCCGCCCACCCGGCGGGGCCTGCCTGTGGCCGCCCCGTATTCCGCCCCGGCTTCACGCAGGGCGACTGCTTCTTCGCCAAACAGTTCCGCGGTAAACGGCCCTTCACCCACACAGCTGGAATAAGCTTTCATGATGCCAATCACACGATCCAGCTTTACCCCGGGGATGCCTGCGCCGATGGGCGCGTAGGCAGCCAGGGTCTGGGAAGATGTGGTGTAGGGGTAAATGCCAAAGTCTATGTCACGCAGTGCACCCAGCTGGGCTTCAAACAAAATATTTTTCCCTTCCCTTTTTGCCGCCAGCAAAAATTCCGTGGTGTCAGCGATAAAGGGCAGCAAAGGCTCGCCGTATTGCTTTAGCCATGCCACCATCGCTTCAGGCGACAGTTTCTCCTGGCCGTAGCCGCTGAAGGTAATGTTTTTCCACTCCACGATGTTGGCCACTTTGTCTGCCAGCGTCTCCGGAGCAAGTAGGTCGCCCATGCGGAGGCCTTTTTTCATATACTTGTCGCCGTAAACGGGGGCAATGCCGCGCCGGGTGGAGCCATATTTTCTTTCAGCCAGCCGCTCCTCCTCCAGGATGTCCTGCTGCCTGTGGTAGGGCATGCAGATAATGGATTTGTCACTGATTTTCAGTGTCTCCGGCGTTATTTTTATGCCTTTGCTGCGCAGTGCTTCCATTTCACCGCACAGATGCTCCAGGTCAATGACCATGCCGTTGCCCATCACATTGACCACATTGTCACGCAGGATGCCGGACGGCAAAAGGTTCAGGATAAATTTGCCCCTCTCGTTGACTACTGTATGCCCGGCGTTGTTGCCGCCCTGATAACGGCAGATCACATCATATTCGGCAGACAGTAAATCCACCATACGTCCTTTACCTTCGTCACCCCAGTTAATTCCCACTACTGCGGTAAGCATATGTTTATTCCTCCCAAACAAACTCTCCGGCGAAAAACAGGGTTTATCTCCATAATCCCCGCAGCAGCCGGACAGTATGCTTTAATTTACCCTGTGAACAAAGTTCCACCCGGACACGCCAAAAGGCGCTCATCACATAATGCCGACAGTTAAGCAACCGGTTGCAGGTCCGGCATCTTAACCGACACATTATAGGATGAACGCCTTTGTTCAGTACTTATCATACAGGAAGACCCGGCCCTTGTCAACGGCATAATGTGTGTACTTCTCCAGCCAGTAATTCACCTGGAGGAAATAGGCCACAAGCTGCGGCGCGGCCATCAGCTGTCCGAACCACGGTTTGCCGTATTCGGCAGGTGCCTGCAGAAAGGAAAGCAGCTTTTGCTTGTCGATAAGCGGGATGATGGGGGAATTGGGATTGCTGAGAATGTCCTGCAGTCTTTGTGACAGTAAACGCTCATACTCAGGGTGGTATGTTTTGGGGTAGGGACTTTTGCGCCGCATAAGAATCGCTTCCGGCAATAAGTCCCGGCATGCCTCCCGCAGGAGTGATTTTGCCACGTTATTGCGGTATTTCATGCTCCAGGGCACATTATAAACATATTCCACAATCCTGTGGTCGGCAAAGGGGACGCGTGCCTCCAGTCCGCAGTACATGCTCATCCTGTCCATGCGGTCAAGCAGTGTTTGCATAAACCAGATAATATTTAAGTAAGTGATTTCCCTGTGCCTGGCGGCGGCAGGTGTTTCTTGTGTTAGCTTGGGCACTGATTTTACAGTATCCCTGTATTTGTCGTTCACATATTCCTGCAGCCGCAGCTCCCGGACAAAGTCAGGCGACAGGAACGCCGTGCGCGCACTTATGTCCGCCGACCAGGGAAAGCCGTCCACCTGCAGCAGGTCTTCGCGGTAAAACCAGGGGTAGCCGCCGAAAATCTCATCGGCGCATTCCCCTGTCAGGGCCACTTTGTTGTACTTTGCCACCCGGGAGCAGAAATATAACAGG
>DUUE01000323.1 GCA_012841735.1 Bacillota bacterium
CAGCTATCGTATTATTTTGACAAATAACGCCATTTCCCTGCTGCCTGCCGGCACAATACATGCATCCCGGCCGACAAAAAATGACCCCGCCACAGGAGGGCAACTGAAAAAGAAAAAAGCTTGTTTCCTTTACGGAGAACAAGCTTCCTGTGCCGCAGCTTCCCTGCCCAACTCCACCGCCGCATTAAGATAATCGGGATATTTGAGTATGTCCCCTTTGGCATCTACACCGCGGATTAAAAGGCTGCCTGCCTGTTTATAACCGGCAGCTTCAAAAAAGTATTGCATTGTCAGCATGGTTCCCTTAAACAGTTTTCTGCCTTTTGTGGCTCCCACGCTGATCATATAGCCCGGTTTGTTCAGGCGCATACGCGGGTCTTTTAAGACATGCTTCCTGGACCACAGCGCCTGCGAGCGGTCAATGGCCGCCTTTGCCCAGGCAGAAACATTATAAAAATAGTTTGGTGTGGCAAAAATCATAACATCGGCGGCAATAATCTTTTCATAAACTGCCTGCATGTCGTCCTGCAATATGCAGTTGCCCGTTTTTTCACAGTTGCCGCACGAAATACAGGGAGAAAATTTCAGTGTGCTCAAAACAATTTTTTCTGTCTCTGCACCGGCTGCTTTTGCACCGGCCAGTGCCTCATCCAACAAAATTTCCGTATTGCCGTTCCTCCGGGGACTCCCCGCCAAACCCAATATTAGCATTTTTCATCAGCAGGCCCGTCATACGGCCCTGGTAGAATTTCCACCACGGCTGAAGTGGCCCGTTGGCTTGCCACCTTTCTGTCATATTTGCGTATCAAAAGGTAAGAAACAAACAAAAAAACTACCCCCAGGACAATATCCAGGCGTGGGATACCGGCTGACGGCCCAAGCTGCTGCCCGGCATACAGGCCGATTAACAGTGCCAGCATCGGCACGATATAAACCATAAAAGAAGCTTTCAGTACCTGTGCCGTGTCGCTGACAACACGAACAGTTTGTCCCACAGCGGCATTGGCCTGATTAAGGGCTTCCAGATGAGTTTCACCTTTGCCGGAGACAGCGACACCGCAGCCGCCGCATTTGGCGCAAACATCATGGCGTCGGATGGCAACGATTGCTTTGTCGTCCTTTACCTCAACCACAAGTCCCACCTGTTCCATGCTACACACCTCCTGTCTTAGTATGCACCCACGACCTGTTTCCTATCAACATTATAGACGCCAGGACCCGCTTTGCCAACAGCCGTAAAATCAGTCGCCCGGCAGCCGGCTGCAGGAAAGCAAGATAAAAAGAAAAAAATGTTGTGCAAAAAAGCTGCCCTGCAGGGGGCAGCGTTTTTTGTTTAGTGGCAGGACAGGCAGTCTTCATAAGTTGTTTTGGGCCAGGGGAACATTTCATCGTGGCCGGCCGCTATGCCTGCATGACAGGAGAGGCAATCGGCATAAGTGGCATCGCCGGCCGGGTGCGGAGAGGCAGGCGCTCCGCCGTGGCAGTTCATGCAGTCATTATTGTCAAAGGTCAGGAAAACCTCTTCATGCCATGGCTTTACTTTGCCGTGGCACATATTGCAGTCTCCATCCCCTTCGTTAAGGTCATGGCTGGTAAGACGGGGTCCGCCCACAGGCTGCTTGGGCGCCATCAAAACAGTACGCACGCCATAACCGAAAACAAGCATTACTATCAGGGAAAACAGCAGGAACCATCTGGCTTGTTTAAACATCGACAATCCTCCCGGTAAGCAAAAAAAATAATAAGCGCTTTTTTTGTATTCGCCGTCTGTCTGGGAAAACCTGCTGCACCGGCCAAATTTCTTCATGAAATCTTCACAATTGGGACACAAAAAAAGCGGCTGCCGGACAGCCGCACGCTGCTTAACCGAAAGAATGAATCCCTGCCAGCAGCCACGCCACTCCCACCCAGGTAAAAAGCATGGCAAACCAGCCCGCCACAACCAGGACAACAGTGCGCAGGCCGCTCCAGTCGCGGGTAAAGCGGGCATGCAGATAAACGGCAAAAACAAACCAGGTAATAAGGGCCCACATTTCTTTGGGGTCCCAGCCCCAGTAACGGCCCCAGGAAGTATCCGCCCAGATTGCCCCGGTGATAATCATTACCGTCTGGAAAAGAAAGCCGAATACGGAAGCCCGGTACATATATTCTTCCAGCACTGCAAAATTGGGCAGGGCACACTCAAAAGCGCTTCCCTCCTGCAGCCGTGCTTTCAGCAGCCACATCAGGGCGACGGCAAAAGCCAGGGTAAATCCGGCATACCCCAGCACCGAGGCACTGACGTGCACTTTCAGCCAGTTGGACTGCAGCACGGGAGGCAGCAGGCTGTGGGCGCGGCTGATGGTCACCTTGGGAAAAATCTTGGGCACAACTGTCAGGTAGCCGATGTAAAGGACAATCAGGGAGGTCAGGAAGGCGCCCACGGCATAATAGCTGTCCTGCAGGCGCCACTCTGTCCAGAGGTAAACGAGAATGCAGGCCCAGATAAACATGTTGCCGAACTCAAAGTGTCCCACAAAAGGCACACGCTGCACATTGACTGTCCTGGTGATCAGGAAGGCACTGTGCAGGAAAAAAGCAAGGCGCAGCATCCGGGAGGCATAAAGCCCCAGCCCCTTCCTGCCGCAGAGAAAGGCCAGGTAGCCGGCCGTTGCCGCAAGATACCCGGCAACCGCCAGGGTAAACAGTATATTTTCCAGGTATAAACCGGTGGAGGATACTTCGATCGTGCCGGCCATGTTATTCCACCTCTTTGCTCATGATTTCTGCTGCAATCCGTGCCAGCTCCCGCTCCATGCCCAGTCGTCCGCGGTAGCTGCTGCCGCCCAGGTGCAGAACGGCCTCATCACCGGTGCGGGCGGCATAAATGCGGCGGGGAGAGACGGCCAGGCAGAGATACAGCCCCAGGACAAGCACCGCGGCCCCGGCAAAAAGCAGGGGGCGCCCCAGGTTGCGTGTCACGGAAAAAACAGCGGCATGCTGGAAGTCTTGCAGCGTCAGTTCTATTCCGCCGTCCGCCGTGTCAATCACTTCCGGCCGCTGCAGCTGCAGGAAGACGTTGCGCTGCCCCTGCCCGGCTGCATTATAGAGGACTCCGGCAAGAACGGGCTTTTCCGGCAGGTAGTTTTTGGAGTAAGGCATACCCTGCTGCGTCATGGTAAAATTGGGGAAAAACTTGAGAAAATGAATATAGGACCCTTGACTGTCCACATAAAGAATGTCCTGATCATAAAGACGCTTTGTCTTTTCCTCCCCTGTTGCCGGGTTTTTGACCAGCACATCAGAGACATAGCGGAAAGTCATGTGGTAAATGGTATTTCCCTGGAAACGCAGCGGCTCATTAATGGCCACCGTTCCGGCAGCAATTTGCCTGCCGCTTCGCGTCACTGCCACATTGCTGTAAACACGCGGCCGTACCGTAGGGTCCGGCTCCTGCACCATGTGGATGTTGTCTATCCGGACGGTAAAATTGCCCTCCGGCACCTGGAAACTGTCACCGGCAATGCCGCCGTTTCTATGTTCAAAACCGGTCAGGGAACCCAGCATGACACCAAGCAAAATAACAAGCAGGCCGAAATGAGTAAGGACGGAGCCAAAATAGCCGTACCTGCCCTTTTCAGCAAAGGCGCTTTTGCCTGCGGGGCCCTCTGCCACGGAAACCTGATAGCCTGAAGCTTTGAGGGCGGCAACTGCTTTGGCAATGCCCCCGTCACCCTCATCTCCCTGCGGGAGCTCGACGGCCCGGTAAAAAGGCATCTTTTGTATGGACTCAACCGTCTGCACTTTGCGCGGCCGCAGCGCCAGGCGGGCAAGGGGCCCGACCCTTTTTACGGAGCATAAAAGCAAATTCAGTGCCGCAAAAGCCATAATTCCCACAAACCAAAAGGAGCGGTAAATATTGCTGATGGCTGTCTGCTGCTCCTGCAGCGTGGCAAAGACGGATATGGCTGCAAGCAAAAGCAGCAGGATGATGCCAAGCTGCATGGAGCTTAAAAACCGTATAATCTGCCTGAAGGTATCTCCTTTTTCATGCTGACGGCCGGAAAGCCCCGGCTTTTCCCTGTCCACGACAATCCCTCCCGTGCTGTTGCATCATGTTCTATTCCTTTTTTACTTCAGCGGGATGTTCCGCTTCATACTTGGACGGGCATTTTACCAGTATTTTGCCGGCCACAAAGACATCGCCTTCAAACCTGCCTGTTACCACCACGCTGTCCGCCTCAAACAGGTTGGCCGGCATTTTTACCCTGGCTACCACCGGGATAATTTCACCGCTATCGTCCTGCATGTGGAAAGAAAAGGAGTTGTCGTCAAGCTCTTCCGCCGTACCGGCAACAGCAAGGCCTTTCACCTGGGAGGAACGGCCGCTTTCCCTGGCTTCGGCAAAGGTGACATAGGTGCTCATGGCGCCGCGGGCGGTGACGATGATGCCTGCGGCAAAGACGGCAAAGAGCAGAAACAGTACTATTCTGTCATATCTCTTCACGGCGCTCCGCCTCCTTCAGTTTCAGATCAAGACGCAACAGATAGAGGAACAGGCCGAGCCAGGTGACCAGTGTTACTGCCAGCACAAAAATGAGTTCATCCCACATTTTCCGCTTCCCCCCTCTTGTGTTCCAGTTTGTCCAGCAGGTTTTCCAGCCTGGTCACAAGCCGGTACATCCAGGCATAGAGCCCGGTAAAACCTGCCAGTGCCGCGAGGAAAACAACAAGCATTTTACTGTCCATGTCAAAGGTGCGCTGCTCAAGGTTAATCAGGTCGGGATGAAGCGACGTGTAAACGCGGGGGACAACAAACACCAAAAACGGTACCGTTAAAAAGGCCAGCACGGAATAGACGGCGGACAGGCGCGCGCGCCGGTCCGGGTCGGAGATGGCGCTGCGCAGGACAAAATAAGCCGCATAAATCAAAAGCAGGACGGCTATGGATGTCTGGCGGGGGTCCCAGTTCCAGTACCAGCCCCAGGCGCCGCGGCTCCAGATGGCTCCGGTGATGGTGGCCAGGAGACAAAAAACTGTCCCCATTTCGGCATTAATGCGAGCCTGCCTGTCCAGGCGGAGCTCCCCGCGGCGCAGGCAGCCGATGGCATTTAACATGGACATCAGGTAAGCCAGAACGGCAATCCAGGCGGCCGGCACATGGTAGACAATTATGCGTCCGGTCTGCCCCAGCCCCTGGGTTGCCGGCATGTAGAGGAATGACGCCAGAATAACCGCTGTCATCCAGACACCAAGCAGGATTTGCCAGAACACTTTTTTCTCCTTCTTTCCTATACTGCACTGTTTTTATTCATCCCAGACATAGGGGAAAAGCAAGAGGGATGCTGTCAGAGCCACGCCGTTATAACAGAAGAGGAACAAAATATCGGCGCCTGCCGGCCGTCCTCCCGCAAAGCACGTTTGCGTGCCGCTGATGGCGCCCAAAAGCAGCGGCAGCAGGACGGGAAAGGCCAGCACAGTCATCAGGGGCCCCCTGGC
>DUUE01000199.1 GCA_012841735.1 Bacillota bacterium
GGAGGAAATTCGTGAACACCTGCTGCAAGCCGTCCTTGCGGCCTATGAAGAGCGGGAGCGCAAATTTGGCGAAGAGAATATGCGCGAAGTGGAGCGGGCCGCTATTCTGCGTGCCGTCGATACCAAATGGATGATTCATATTGACGCCATGGATATGCTGCGCCATGAGATCGGCCTGCGGGCATACGGGCAGCGCGACCCGCTGGTGGAATATAAATATGAAGCAAAAAATATGTTTGATCAGATGATTCATGATATACGCGAGGATGCTGTACGCATGCTCTACAGGGTGCAGCTGGTGGGTACTCTGCAGCGCCAGGCGGTGGCGATCACCAATGATACCTCCCCTGGCGATGCCGCACCCCGCCGGCCGGTCAGGTCGGAAAAAATCGGGCGTAACGATCCCTGCCCCTGCGGCAGCGGGAAAAAATACAAGAAATGCTGTGGAAAGTAGGTGGTTTGATGTCTGCGGAAACAAAAGCACTTTATGCGGATCTGCGTGAACGTCTGAAGGAAATGAGTGTCTCCCTTTGACTTGGCCGGCAAAACGGCACGCATCAAGGCATTGGAAGCACGGATAGGCGAGCAGGATTTCTGGTCGGACGCGGAGCAGGCAAAACTCGTTATCAGGGAACTGCACAGCCTGCGGGAGGAAATAGAACCGCTGTCTGCCATGCAGGCCCGCCTGGATGAGGTGGAAGTTATGCTTGCCCTGGCAGAAGAAGCGGAAGATGAGGAATTATGGCAGGAAGCGGCTCTTGCCGTGCAGGAACTGCAGCAGGAAATGGCAGCCCTTGAGTTTGCCGTGCTGTTCCGTGGGCGGTACGACCAGCATAATGCCATCTTGTCCATCCATCCGGGAGCGGGGGGCACCGAGTCTCAGGACTGGGCGGCCATGCTGCTGCGGATGTATACGCGGTGGGCGGAAAGGAGAAAGTACCAGGTAGAGATTATGGACCTGCTGCCCGGTGAGGAAGCAGGCATTAAAAGCGCCACCCTCTTAATCAAAGGGAAAAACGCTTACGGTTACCTGAAAGCAGAGCGCGGCGTCCACCGCCTGGTAAGGATTTCGCCTTTTGACGCCGCCGGAAGGCGCCATACTTCTTTTGCCTCCCTTGATGTTTTGCCCGAAATCGAAGAGGGCGACCAGGAGATTGAAATCAAGCCGGATGATTTAAAGATAGACACCTTTCGCTCCAGCGGCGCGGGAGGGCAGCATGTTAACACCACCGATTCGGCCGTCCGCATTACGCACCTGCCGACGGGGATTGTTGTGACCTGCCAGAATGAAAGGTCGCAGCATGCCAACCGCGACCAAGCCATGAAAATACTGCGTGCCCGTCTCGCCGACCTGTACCAGCAGCAGCAGGAAGAGGAGCTGAACAGCCTGCGGGGTAAGCACAAGGAGATTGCCTGGGGCAGCCAGATCCGGTCTTATGTTTTTCATCCCTACACACTGGTGAAAGACCACCGCACCGGTCTGGAAGTGGGTAATATCAGTGCCGTAATGGACGGGGACCTGGACGGGCTGATTGAGTCTTATCTGCGGCAGACCGCCGGGAAAAATGCATAGTGTGCGGAGGTGCACCTGTGAACAGGTTCCTGAAATTGCTCTGTGAATATGTCGGCATACTGGCCGGTGTGGCCATTATGGCGGCCGCCTTTAACATGTTTTTGGTCCCCAATCAGATTGCGGCCGGAGGTATCAGCGGCCTGGGCGTAGTTTTTTACCATCTCCTGCGCATTCCTGTGGGAGTGACAATTTTTTTCCTTAACCTGCCCCTTTTCATTATTGCGGCCAGGTATTATGGTTTTCGCTTCATTGCCAGGGGGCTTTTTGGTACTGTGGCCCTGTCAGTTGCTGTGGAACTCTTGCTTTCCCTGCCCGTACTGACGCATGATCTGCTTTTGGCTTCACTTTATGGCGGTATTTTAATGGGCATTGGCATTGCCGTTGTTTTTCGCTTTAACGGGTCCACGGGCGGCACTGTCCTCGCGGCACAAATTCTGAATAAAGTCTTCGGTTTTTCCACGGGGCAGAGCCTGCTGGCTGCCGATTTCCTGGTAGTGGCCCTGGCTGGGATTGTTTTCAATCCGGAACTGGCCATGTATGCGCTCATCTCCATTTTTGTCACCGGCAGGGTCATTGACCTGATCCAGGAGGGAGTGAGCAACAGCAAAGCCGTACTGATAATTACAGAAAAGACCGGCCCCATTGTGGAGCGTGTGCTGCGTGAAATGGAACGCGGGGCTACTGTTTTAAGCGGCAAGGGCGCGTTTACGGGCAGTCCGCGGGAGATGGTGCTGACTGTGGTTTCCCAGTCGGAGGTGCCCCGCCTGAAACAAATTGTTCATGAGGAAGACGAAAAAGCTTTTGTTATTCTTGGCAACGCTCATGAAGTTCTGGGGGAAGGCTTTAGTCCGGCGACAAAATAAAACCGCCCTGCTGTGCCGCAAGGCGGTTTTTGATTCTCAGCCGCTAAAAATTCAGGTCAGGCATTGCCTTCTTAGCTCTGGCTACCCAGTAGTTCCAGCAACGTCCCAGCGAGTTTTCACTGTACTGGGCTTTCGTTGTTTCCCTGCCCTCTTGCTCCGATAAATATTTTGGCTCGCCTAAAGCCAGCGCCAGGTATTGTATTTTTGCATTGTCCCTCAGGAAGATGGCATTCATTACCATTTGCTGAACGTTTGCGCCAACGACTGTGCAGCCATGCCCGCGCATGACAAGACCCAGGGCATTTCCCAGTGTCCTGGCAACTCTGTCCCCCTCTTTTTGGGTAACGATAAGCATTCCACAGCCAGGCTCATAATCATCATAAAAGGGCAGTGGTTCATAAAACATGCCGCAATACTGTGCTACAGAACGTATGGGGATATTTAAACATGAGAGGGCTATGATTTCCGTTGGGTGCCCGTGAAATACAGCCTGCACATCTGTTCTGTATTTATAGATGGATGCATGTATAATTCTTTCCCCATACGCGCGAAAATTAGTGTTTGTTACAATATTACCTTCCAGATCAATTTCTAAAATATCCTCTTTGTTTACAAACTCGGGTGCTATAGACCTGGCCTGAAAAAAAGTTTTGCTATTTTCAGGGTTTCTCACACTTACATGACCGAAACCATCAAGCACACCCTCATTGGCTAAAATACGGTTTGCCAATACACATTGTTCAATAGCTTCGCTTGCGTTTTTGGGCAAGCCTTCATACTGTTTAAAATTAAGCATGAACAGTAAACCTCCTTAAGTCCATCCACTTCTTCCGGTGAGGTGCTTTTTTTCACGATGTCCGTTCTCATTAACTAAGGCATCTTTGCAGGATATATGCGTAACGTACAGGGCGGTTTTCTGTGATAAGACCAGAAAAGGAGTATTGCTCACTCATTAAGTTGGCAATGCTCCTTTTCTCTTACATTAGTCCTAAAACCTTTGTCAGCAGGTATTCCGCAGCTTTTATGTCATGTTGCTCATAAAGCTGCTTTGCCTTGAGATAATAATAAGCTTGGGGCATTCCTTCCAGATAGAGGCGACGGCTGTCCAGCAGTTTGGTAAAATAATTCCATGCTTTATTATAGTGACCGAACATGAGCATTTTTGTCGCTTTTTTATAGTATCTTACATGCCGGGAACCGTAAAAATACCATGAGCCGGAAATGACAGTTAATGCAAGTAAGGCAAGATAAAGAGAACTATTCGTTTTTGCTAAAAATGTAGACAGGAAAAAACCAATCATGAGACTGATTTGCAGTGTTGCTCTTTTGTCTCGCAGGCATTGCGGTGCATTGGCATGAAAATGAAAGTAATGCTGATTGGCTTTGTTAATCCCGCCGGATAGCTCCTGGACCGGTATTTTCTTTATTGCTTGTTCTATCGTAATGCTCATATGCCCCTCCAGGAAACGTTTCAGGGACTGGGGCGCAGTCCTTGAAACGTTTCAGCATGCTGGGATGATTTAGAAAATTGACACCACAATTCTCATCAATAAACCTGTGATAATTGAGGAGAGGAAGCCGATGACGTAAATAGGGAAAAAGTATTTCGTTGGCGTTTTCACTACCGTCAGAATCCTGCCTGTGTATTGGATCTGCCCGCCCATCAGATACAGCATGGGAATCATGATGGCAACATGGGTTCCGGTAAATACACCCTCTCCGGCTAAAGCGACCATAGAGGCAACGCCACCGGGGATAGATAACCACGCAGTTACAAAGCAGACACCTGCCTGCCCGGGCAGGCCGAAAAGGCCCATAACCGGATTTAAGACGTTTGCAATAATGTCCATAATCCCGGTTATATTTAAAACACGAATTAAGATGAACGCCATAATAAAGTTTGGAGTCTGGCTGTATACAGCCATATCCACGCCTTTTTTACAGCCGTTTAGAAAGTCGGTTAAGATGTTCCCAGTCGGTGCGTATGAAGCCATTTTCATTCCTCCTGTCCATATAGTAAGGGGGCCTTGTTACGGTCTAGACCGCGAGAGGCGCATCCGGTGTTTTACTTTCTGTCAGTTTAATGTAAAGGCGCATTATATTACCGCCGATAATTTTACCCACAACTCCCATAATCAAGACTACTGCCAAAGGAACACCCACGTCATTTAAAAATGGCAGGTATGTTCCGGATAGTGTTAATGCACTTCCAATAAAGCCTGAGGCAACAAAATTGAAACAGGAGAAAATACCAAGTTCTTTTGTTGTAATAAGCCTGTTGTTTACCAGGTCGAGGGTTAAAGCAGCGCCTGCATCGGTATTTGCCGTTAATCCTGAAATTAATGCTAATCCGCACCACCCGGGAATACCCAATAATGGCCGTAAAACCGGGTTGAGCAGCCTTTGCCCCGCTTTCAGGCCGTCCTGCCCTTCGATCACATTAATAAAGCCAAGGGCCGCAATCACAGAGGGCCAAACAGTTAACACATACATAAAGCCATCTCTGGCGCCTGAACCGCCGCTGCCCTGAACGTTTTTGACACCTTCCCCAAGGGTTCCGAATTTACCAAGCAGAACGCCGTAATCAAAGAACTGGACCCAGGAATCAATGTTGGCCATAATGCCTGAAAAGAAAATAATCCCTAAGATCAAGGCAATATAACCGGATGGGCGTACTGTAGGTCTGCTTAGCTCGTCAATTAAAGCAGATTTGTTGTTTTCCATTAGGGTGCTCCTCCTTTAGACTCTAATTAACAGCATGACTTGGCTCTCTACCATTTTTTGCTTTTGCTCTTCCGTTGCATCCTCGGGTGCAGTTTCCGCCACATATTGTTTTACAAGATCCATCACGGAAAGTTGTTCATTCATTTACATAAACCTCCCCCCTAATATTTCCCATATTCATGGGCAAATTGATTCACGGCTTGATAGGTTTCCACATTTATGTCCTCTTTGCATAAAGGTGGCAGATTGGTTGTAAAGATAAATCCTCCGCCCGGAGCACATTCATCAAATATTTTTTTAGTATAATCAATGCACTCCTGCACCGAAGAATAGCGCAGCATTGACAGAGGCATCCCTCCGGCAAAAGTGATGCGGTCCCCGAATCTCTTTTTCGCCTTAATGATGTCATCGCTTTCCAGAACGGCAATAAAAGCACCTTTGGGAACTTCTTCAAAAAGGTCGAAGTGCTGCTCCCACGTTCCTTCCAGAAATGCCATATACTTTGTTTCTGCTTCGTGGGCAGCCATAATGCAGCGTTTCATGTAAGGCCAGTAGAAACGCCGGAACTGTTCTTTTGATAAGAAAGTAGGAATATGGCAGGTATTTAACAACCAGGGAAATGCAGGTTCTTTTTTGCTTGGAATGCTGCTTTCATAGTATGGCGTCAGTGCTTCAATAGCTTTTTCTACATTATCCGGGCATCTGCGCAAATCAACTAACGTCCCGGTAAATCCCCGGATGAAATCAAAGAAATTATCCATCGGGTGTGGTGCAGAACGGCTTGAGACAATAGGAATCCCCATTTGCTCCAGGACGAACTGCCTGTTTTTTTGGCTGTTGGCTTTAAACTCTTTAATTGAGGCAAAGAGTTTTTTTAGCGCTTGATAATTCTCAGGGTAAGGCTTGCTTAATGCAGGTATTTTACGCAGGGCAGTTTTGTTGGCAATAAAACTGATAGGGTCCGCAATGAATTCAGGATATTCGTCCACATTCATGTGTGACGATTCGCGGTGTTGAATGGTTACTCCGTTATTGGAAACGAAATATGTTTGGCTGCCCACTTCAAAATAAGATTTGAAAGGGTGGTTCAGGCCAAAAATTGACAGGCCGTCGAAATAGAATGCTTCATTTGCTTTGCGGTAACATTCACGTTCCAGGTCCGGATCTTCAAAAACATCCCATGCCGTCTTATCGTTAAAAGCAATGGCATATGCATTGATCTGTGACAAAATCGGCACGCGGTCCGGTTCCTGCAAATTGCTTGTAGTGATAAATCTGGCTGTTTTTTCTGCAAGCGATTGTTTTATTTTGTCAGGATCCAAGACAAATCCCTCCCATAAAAAATTAATAACGACAGCTTCACGACGTCAGAAGAGAAAAGACATAATTAAATTGAACATTTTATCCTGATATTCTTCGAAGCGGCTTTTCATTGCAGTTTGATTTCTCTCGTCAATATCCGGATTCATAGCCAAGTATTTCTCCCACGTCAGATAGTATTTTGACTTTTCAATCCAATCCACAATTCTGCCCTCCTTTCTTAGTACCGGCCGTATTCTTTCACCAGATTTAAAACAGCGATGTAGTTTTCTTTGCCGCCATCATAAGTCGCCATTACTTTGTCAACGTCAAAACAGCAATTCCCTCCCGGTGCCAGGATATCTAAAAGCTCTTTGGCTTTGTCTAAACATTCCTGCTGCGTTGCACTGCTGAACATGGAAACCGGATAGAAACCGGAGATAATATGTTTGTCGCCAAGTTTTTCCTTGATCAGCCTGGGATCGCCATATTCAAAACGCATGCGGACTCCGGCAGGAAGGTCTTGCAGGTAATCAAGATATCTGCTCCAGTCATGCTCACAGAAAAACGAAATTCCCTGGCCTGCCGCCATAATTGCTTCAACCATTTTCTTAAATGTAGGCCAATAAAATTTGGCAAAGTCTTTTTCACGCATATACGGAGCCATATGCAGCGGAACATAAGTATCACCCATGACAGAAGGCTTCTTTGGTGTGCCCACTTTAACCATGAGGGGCAGGATAGCTTCACAGGCTTCTGCCACTTGTTCCGGGTAACGCTTAATATCTGTCAAGATTCCTTTAAAACCCCGCATGACGTCTGCGACAAAGTCGAAGGGAGCATACACCGCTGCTTTGTTTACAGGCTCAAAATAACCGTATTTTTCATTCATTTTTTTGCCGATCAGAGAAGCGGTCGCCCTGTCATCAGTTAAGGCCTGGATACTTATTGCCAGAGTCAGAGCTTTGTTGTTTTCATCCGTATCCAGTGCAGGATACAACCGGGGGATAAGTTTTTCAATCAGATAATCATACGGGTTGTCTATAAACTCCGGGTACTCCTCCACTTTCATGGGAGCAATTTCGGGATGCTGCAGAAACCCATTGGAGCCCATTTTAAAATAGGTGGATTTGGTAAATGTGTAGAAGGCAGGAAACCTTCGGGAACCAAAGGGATTTCGGTCTGCAAAAAAGTCGCGGCAAATAGCTTCTGCAGCTTCTTCCATTTTTTCCGGATGCCACTGCGCTTCAACCAAATCCAGGCCGGCATACTGAATACCAAAGTCGTTATTAACCTTAATGGTGATTGGAACCCGTTTCGGAATTCTTCCATGATATAAGTCTTCAAACATCTGCTGTCGTTCCTGCTTTAGTTGCTGAACAGTATCCGTCATTGTCAACACCATCCTTGTATTTTTTTGGCGCCTGATAAACGCATTATGTCCCGTGACAACTTAATAAAAGAGGGGGACCAGCACACACGACAGGATTGTGACTGCTATGATGTGGATAATTGATGCTGCAAAGCCGCATTTAATCATGTCATTGATGCGTATCTTACCAGTACTGAAAGCTGTACCGGTGGCGGCACCTGCCCAGGGAAGCATGATGGCCATGCCTGTTGCCGGCAATATCCTGACCAAAATCTGCGGATCAAGCCCGATTTTAGCGGCAACGGGAAATAAAATGTTGCCCATGATATTAACTGTAGCAACCCCGCTGATAAAATTACTGACGCCGGCTGTGGTAAAGCCTGCTAGAAACGGCAGTGCCGCCGGATTTAGATTGGTGGGTATCATGGATTGAATCCACTGAATGACACCGAATTCGGTTGTTGCCGAGGCCATAACTGAACCGCACAGTATGAGGAAGATAATATTCCAGGGCAATCCATCCTGTAAATCTTTTGCTTCCAGTGTGCCTTTTTTGCCTTCATTGTCGGCAGGCAACAGGTAGAGCAGTACGGCACCCATAATGGGCGCGAACCAGATCTCAATAAAATCAAGTTTAATGAATAGAGGTGCGATCCAGAGAGCCAACATGACGACAAAAACAATTAAGGTATTGATTTCACCCTTTTTCAACCTGCCAAGCTTGGCTTTCTCTTTCTGAAAATATCCGTTAACGTCAGGAATGTTTTTTAATTCCGGGTTAAAAAACAATTTCAAGACAAACCAGTATGCAATCAGGGAAAAAATGCCCAGGAAAATGCCGGTTAGTGACCACTCAACAAAACTGACTGTCTGGTTAACGGTTTTTTCCATTACCGAGATGGCTGTTGTTATGTGCGGGATGCCGGCAACTGTCATAATCCCCCCAGCTTCCGCCGCATAAAGTACGCCTAAAGCCGCGAAAGCTTGCAGTTTTTGTTCTTTTAACGTTGTTATTCTTGCTTGCTTGGTCGTAGCAATAATGAAATCGACAATAGACATGGCGATGGGAATGCCCAATGCTACGGTGGCAGCATCATCTATAAAGGCGGAGAGAACAGCTATGGAGCAAAGAAAGGCAAACATAATACGGTTTATTGATCCGCCGACCCATTTAAGGCTAAGAAAATACAAGGCAATTCTTTTTCCCAGTCCGTGTTTTTGTACAGCATGTCCGAATAATAAAACCCCAACCAGGAAAAAAAGCAGCTTTTGACCATAGAGAGATGAAATATCGCCCAACTTCATTAAACCTGCAGCCGGTAATACTATCAGTGGCAATAATGATGTTACTCCCCAGGGGAGAGGCTGCGTCACCCACCAGGCAATAATCCAAAGATAAAGCGCAAGAACAAATTTCCCTTCAGACGCCAGGCCTTGCAGTGGCAGACTTTTGACTACAAGAAAACACAGGGGTCCTGAGAAAACTTTCAGCCAGAATTTAATCTTTTCATTCGCGGAAATGCCAACTATTGTTTCCATGACTTCCTCCACTTTTGCAATTTTGCTGTATTCAGGTTCAAGTATAGAAACAACTGATAGTTGCAATGTGAAAAAATGCACATGGCTGATTGCATGCACAATCAAATTTACCGGCCGGCCCAGGATCCAAGGATTTTCTCCAAAGCAACTTATCTGTTGGTTGTAAAAATGGAGTGATTTCCAAAAATATCAACTATGCTGCCATATCTTCTCACGTTTAGGAATGTTTTGTCAAGCAGGAAATTTGTATTTTTATATAAAAATACAAATTTATCGCCTATATAATCGGAATAAGGGGAAATATTTTTGTAAATAGTGTTGTAAATACAAGTACATCTTTCTTGGCAGATCTTGACCATAGGCCTTGACCGTAAGGCAGTTCTCTGGTAATTTCAGAATATATATTAAGAATATAGCCGGACAAGCTGCATAAGATGCAGCAACAAAAATTACGCAATCGACAATTTAACTTAAAGGGGGCCTGAAGGACAGAATGTGGAGAACTGTGACTGCGACAAAAAAACCCGCTGCCCGGGGCGGGTTGAGAGTTCTTGTTTTTGCACTGCAGAATTCTTTTGACCGGCCAATAAACGTACCGGCTGCAAAATGTTGATGGGCCTGCAATAACAGCAGCTAAAGTATTTTACAATGCGTATATAAGGGGAAGTGTGCCGTTGGAAAACAGGAAAACTAATTCAACTAAAGAATTGATTTATCTGTCAGCGAAAAGAGAATTTTATGAAAAAGGTTATAAGGGGACTATTAAAAGTATAGCTGAGAGAGCGGGAATACCTCCGGGGTTAGTTACTTACTATTTTAAAACGAAGAATAACCTCATATCGGAAATTTATAAGGATTTCTATCGTAAAATAGGTTCCTTAATTGACAGCTATGAGTATTTGAATATAACAAACAGCTTATATAAGCAGATTGTTTCATCTCACATCTATTATGGAACGATACTAAATGATGAAAACAACCGTCGTTTTTATATGGAAGTAAGGGCAAAAAGAAGTTCCAACTACAAGCTGCTGCACGAAGTAACGGACACAATTTACTGGGAATATATCAAAGACTTTAATCTTTCCATAACGAAAAAAGAATTTGATATCTTAATGATCATGCAGTCAGCCGCCAGAAGAGATTTCTTTTTGTATTACTATAAAAATAATCTTGATATGACCATTCCGGAAATAGTCAATACAGTTGAAGCTATCGTCCCCCGTCTGTTTAAAATTAACCAGGATGTTGTTGACCGCTATTTGTTGCAGGCACAAAATGTAGTTAAAGAAATTGATTATAGCAATTTGAAATTTCTTGTTTAAAGACAGGTGCTTTTAACCGGAAGCTGCTGTCAGGAGCAGGGCGTTTCGTCAGTCAGGCAGTTTCTCCGCAGAATGGAAAAATAACCGTTCCCTCTTCCAGGGAACGGTTATTTTTCAGGTTCGCCCTTGCGTCCTTTTGCTTACTTCCCAAGCTGGCTGTGAGCTTTTTTGCCGGCCACAGGGATTGCTCCCGTGACAGTTTCCCGGAGGGTAAAGGTGACGGCAAAAACAACAAGGAGCAGAGCGGCGGAAATAAAATAAGACAGGTTGAAGTTGCCGGTGGCATCAAAAGTGCCGGCGGCAATAGTGGGGCCGATAAGCCCGCTTACTCCCCAGGCGGTGAAAATCAGTCCGTAGTTGGCGCCAAAGTTTTTCAGTCCGAAGAAATCTGCGGCCAGTGCCGGAAAAACGGAGAAGGTGGCCCCGTAATAAAAGCCGGTGACGGCCATGCCGGCGGCCAGCAGGGGGACGGAGGCAAAGCGGGGGAAAAGCAGCAGGTTAATGATCTGCAGCAGGAAAATGATACGCAGTAAATGCGTACGTCCGATAAGATCGGAAAGAGTGCCGCCGCCCAGCCGCCCCGCGGCATTAAAGACGGCAAGCAGGATCACCAGCAGGTAGCCGCTGTCCCAGTGCGCCTGCACCCGGGCAATGGTTGTGGCATGGGCAAAAACCATTAATCCGGCCGCCGCGGAGAGGGCGAGAATGAGCCACAATTTATAAAAATCGGCTGTCTTCAGCATCTCTGCACTGGTCAGATCGGGAGCGTTTCCTGCCGCCTGCTCACCCCTGCCTGTGGCTTGTCCCATGCCTGGGGGAGGATTGTCAATCAGCCTGGCCAGAAAAATTATTACACAGCAGACAACGATGCCGATACTGATAAACGTCCTGGCAATACCCACGGCATTTATCAGATAATTGGCAAGCGGTGAATAAATGATGGGTGCAAGGCCGGCACCGCAAACCACAATGCCGGAGATCAGTCCCTTTTTTTCCGGGGGGAACCATTTCAGTGCGGGCGCAGTGGCAATGTTCGTAATACCAATGCCGGCCCCGGTGAGAATACCGAAAGTAATGATCATTACCCAGGGCGTTCTGACCAAACCCGACAAGACCATGCCGCTGCCAATGAAAATACCGGAGAGGACATTGCACAGCCGGGGCCCCTTTTTATCCTGGATTTTACCAAATACCATCATGGAAATGACAAAAGCCACTGTCAGGGTGGTGTATGGCAGGGACGCCTGCATGCTGGTCCATTTGTAGTGTTGAATGAGGCCGTTGCTGATTACGCTCCAGACATAAACGAGTCCGGCTGCCAGCGTGATCCCTGTTGCGGAAAAAGCTACAATCCACCCTTTGCGTGCATAATTATTTCCCAATCCTGCTCTCCTCCTACGTATTCCTTTCTGGCACAATGGTGCGAAAATTGCCTGTAA
>DUUE01000351.1 GCA_012841735.1 Bacillota bacterium
AACGCTGGTTCCGCCATATGCCCAAATTCCTCTTAACTGGAGTTTATCCAAATCATCCGGTTTAGGATCAACAACAGTGATATCACCGTTGACAGTGACTTCGACACCGGGGTTTGCAGCTGTATGTACACCATATTGACCCGCCGTTATATTGTCTTGAACAGTGACTTTGACATTTGCTGCGTTAGTTGTAACACCATTGCCTTTCTCTGCCTTGATACTGCCTTTTACCGTAATCGTGCCGCCGTTCCCAATTATGTTTACCCCCGTACCGTTATTGGTCAGTTCCACATTGTGAACGGTGGCCCCCGAGTTCAATCCGCGAATTAATATTGCAGTGTTACTGCCTTTCCGCACATTGAATTCACCTGTTCCGGTACCAATTAAATTTATCTTACCGCCATCTTCTACCGTAAGCGCCGGATCGTATGCATCATCTTCACTCAGGTCAAGCACAAGATCATAGTCGCCTAATTCGAAATTAATCGTCTTTGCGCTCACCTCGACAGGATTGATGTGAGTGATATTTTGCAGCAGTTTGATGGTTTCGCCGTTTTCAACGGTGCCTAAAGCCTCACCCAGGGTGGCATACTGAACGCCGTCAATTTCGCATGCCATACTGCCGGAAGCAGCCCTGACAAATACCACGCTGCTTGCGTAAACAGAACCGTCCCGTTCGGTAGGTTTGGGATTAACCTCACTGTAGGAGTAATACCCGTCAAGGCCGCTCTCAGCATCCCGGCTCTCCGGCGTTCCGTCCTTAAGAACATTATTGATTCTAATATAATCTTTTTTTGACTGGATTTCTCCATCAATAATTATTTTGCCGCCAACAGGGCCTGTAAACTCCACCAACCCATAATCGGCAATTACGGCTCCGACAGCGTCGCTGGAATTGGCAATGACATTGTCCCTCACGGTTATAGTGCTGTTTTTGATACCGGCCGTTACGCCGGCGTAAGTTCCCCTTGCATTCCCATTAACAGTAATTTCGCCGTATAAGCAATAAGCACCGGGGCCACTCCAGCCCGTCACATCGCCGTCAATGACAGCCGTACCGCCATTTTCCACAAAAACGCCGCAGCCCCCCAGGCCTGTCACATTGCCGGTAATATGGATGCGGCCGTATTTGCCCAGCAAATCATTTCCACCAACATGGGCGCCGTTTTGTTGCCCTTCCACATCTCCCTGCACCTCAATCTCCCCGTCCGGTTCAGCATATACCCCGTCCTGAGACTTGGAGGTGACCTTGCCATAAACAGTAATTCTCCCGCCGTGGCTGGCCTTTACCCCGTGGGTGTAAGTTCCCTCTACTTTTCCGGTAATCATGAGCCGGCTGCCTTCGCCTGACGCCTCAGCACCCAGGGGGCCGCTGACATCTCCATGCACGGTGATTTGACCGCCCTGGCTTGCATAGGCACCGATTCCGCCAGTTCCGCTGCCGCTGGCGCCGGTGACTTCAGCTTTGGCCCCCGAACCTTCTGCTTTCACACCGCAAGGCGTACCGCTGACGATAAATTTGCCGCTGCCTGTCAGGCGGGCTTCTGCCCCGGCTCCCACTAATAGCCCCGAACCCTCGCTGTTGTCTACTTTCAGTGTATATGTACCCACATCAAAGGTGAGACTTTTGCCGCTTAGTTCAATGCCTTTGCTGTAAGTTATGCTCGCCGTAAGCTTTATGGTATCTCCATCCCCACTGCCGGCCAAGGCAGCTTCCAACTCACCGGCGCTGGACACCGGCCAAGTTTGGGAATAATCCTCCCCGCCTTCCCTTGCATAAGCCTGCATTGTGCCAGACGGTGCAGCCCCAAGCATGGCCAACGCCAGGATTATGGCAAGAACCTTACAATACCATCCTTTTTGAGATGTCATCTTCATGATTCCTCCATTAGAAATTTTTTCATCCCTGCCCTGTTTCACACATATCGCGAAAATTGATAATCAGTTCTGCCCGTGAATTTACATGCAACTTTTTGTAAATGGCTGTTTGATATGTGTTGGCAGTGGCATACCCAACATTTAGTTGCTCGGCGGTTTCCTTAAGACTGTAGCCACCCAGTAAAATGAAAAATGTCTCTCTTTCTCTGGGGGTCAGGCTTTCCACCAGCCGTGCTTTTTCGCTGGGGCTGAAAGGCAGCTTTTTCCCGTAACGTGTTCGGGTACTAAAAACCGTTGTTTTTTTCTCCTGAATCTCCACTGTCTCGGGTTTTGATTGCAAAAGTGTTTTTTTGATCCTATCAAGCAAGCGCAAGCAGCTCACCTCCTCATCAGCGCCCGGGGATACTCACACTATAGCCTGTAAAATAACCGGTGTCATTTCACTAGTTTGCATGATATAAGTAAAAAGCCCCTCTCATTAGTTCTAATGAGAGGGGCAGAAAGTGGTTGGCTGTTAATTTTTGTATTCCTGCAGCAGCAACAGCAGTTCCGTACGGCTATTGATATTTAGCTTACGGTAGATGGATGTACAGTAAGTATTGATGGTCGCATAGGCTTTGGACTGTATTACTGATATCTGTCGCAGTGTATATCCGTCAAGGAGCAGGCTGCATACCTCCATCTCGGCAGGGGTTAGCTTATAATCCTTCAGTTTGGCTTCCAGCCGTGAGCAATGGCTGATATCCTCCCGGTAGGAGTCGTCGATCCATTCACCTGAATACAGCATTTTAATAAAAAACGGTGACAGGAAAAAAAACAGGATGACCAGGCAACTTGAAATAAACGTCATTAAAATGGGCGGCACCAGTACCTCACTTTGCCCGACAACTTTCACAAAAATGGTTGCTGCCAAATAACACAGAGAGGAAAGGAGAAAGCCGGCCAGGTAAAAATAAATGCTTTGGAACTTTTTAATCATAAATCCGGCAAGATAATAGATGTTAACAATGCCGATAGAATAGGCAACACCAAGGCAAACGGCTGAGACAAGTCCCACATCTGAGTACTGTATTTGGATGAAATCCAGCAAAAACCCGGCCGCCAAAAAGGCAAAGGACAGGTTCAGCATAATACAGATGTTCACTGACAAACGGGTTTGCAAAAAAAGGGCCACAACAAGACCCGCTAAAATGCCGATGAAGTAGAAGCTTTCTATCTGACTTTTTGCCAAGCCGTTCATCTGCTGGAGGATGGCCGGCGCTATTACATCGTTTAAGGCAAAAACGATAAAAATCACAGGCATCAGAGAATACGCCTTGATGGGTGCTTTTACTTTTTTTAAGGAAGGTATCGTCTCAGAATGGGATTTAATCAGATAAGTGCTAAACACCAGGGTAAGTATGATAAAAAAAATAAGAATGACTGACTGCGTATTGCTTAATACCGGTTTTATATACATTAATATCTTCGGGAGCAGCACAACAAGAATCATGGAATAAAACTTTTCTGAGTTATTAAGAACCATGAAAAAACCGTACACGTGGGAGATAAAAATGTGCCCTATGCAAGGTACGGCAATCAGCATGATGAACTTGGAAAGGATACCCGGCCCGAGTAACAGCACTGACACAAAACAAACCAAAGATACAATTACACTGTAAAATGTGGCGGGAACAAATCTTTTCCCATCAAATAGTAGCGGTATTAAACTGCCAGATAACAACAGAACATAAAAGTAAAAGTTTGTCTCACCCACGATCGACTCAAATAAGTCTACTTTAAGCGCAAGATCCCCCATTGGCAGAAAATATGCGTAAAGCCATACAGATGCGGCAACCAGTCCCCAAATAAATGGGAGGTTTCGCCTCGAGATGGCCTTAACGCTAAGCCTGTTTGTCGCTTGCAAAGCAAGTTGACAAATACCTTTGATATCAAACATATGTAGCTTCATTTTATTACCACCTATATGCGTTATACGCTCTGCACTTACAGTATTTCGTCTTTTCCCCCATCCCCATCTGGAATAGTTTCTGTCAAGCAAAATGAATTGCGGTAATCTCATTATAATAAGCTATGGTGTATAATACAACGTCCTGTCGTTATTCTCCTCTGTTCAGCATCTGCCATGACAACTCCGACCATGCGTAGTCGAAAAACCTGTACAAATATTGTTGCATTTAAAATTATTTTTACAATAGCCGGGCTTCTGTGGTATAAATAATATAACGAAACCGTTAGAAAACAAATTAACTGGCTCCATATATATTTTTAATCTTTAATAAAAAAAAGGAGTATCGCAAATGGAAAAAGGCCCCAAATTTTTCTATGATTTTATCATGGAACGCACGCAAGATGGCAAGCAGGAGGAAATGGCAGCGGCCTTGAAGGAGTTTTTTAAACCACCGCAAGATGGCAACTTTGACCCGGAAGTTTTTCAGAAACGTATTGGGCT
>DUUE01000189.1 GCA_012841735.1 Bacillota bacterium
GGGCCGCATGTGGCATTGACCAGGCAGCCGCTTTTGCCGATCCAGCCCAGACCGGCCAGATATGCCGCAATGCGGTGCGGGAAAATGCTGTCCAGCTTCTGTTTGCCGCTGCGCTGAGAGGAAGGAACAGGGAAAGCGGCATAGCCCCTGGCTTCAAGCATGGCTGTCAGGCGGACGCCCAGCTCGTCAATCATGGAATTAACGCTGCGGTAGTAGTGCAGGTAAGTCCGCGTCGGCCCCTGCAGCAGTTCTGCTATGACCGAACGGGGGAAGGGAACGGCAAAAGCAATGGCGCGCGGGAAATGATGCAGCGTCGGGTTGGCATAAGCCGCCACCGCCGCCCGGGCCTGCCCAAGGTCCGCCACGCCCGCCGGGGAAGCACCCCGTTCCAGGCAGAAACGCAGCAACTCCGTTTTCATGTTTTGCATCATATTATCCGTGTTTCTCATAGCAGTAGCATAGCAAACCTGCAGGACGAAAGCAATGACTGACGGGAACAATTTGAATCGCAACAAAATTCAGTCTTTAGGCAGGAGTTCCTAAACCGGTTCTTGAATACTATTAATTGCCTGTGGCGGGAACAGTTGCGGTGGTTATGCAAATTACCGGCATGATGTTTTAAACTGCAAATACAGGGCAGGATATACTTGCAGTTAATTTTATTTCGGGACCTGTTTTGGTTGAGACTGCTCCCCTTCCGCCGTTTTGCTGTTTATTTTCCGAGAGAAATAGAAAAGGAGGAAAGATGCCGTGTCGCGACGTAGTACGCCCAAATCTGTTGTTAAGCGTTTGCCCGTCTATTTGCGTATTCTGGACAACCTGATCAGGCGCGATGTAGACATTATTTCATCGCGTGTTCTCAGTGAAGAAACGGGCTTTACGGCTGAACAGATCCGTAAAGATCTTGCTTATTTCGGAGCATTCGGGACCCGGGGAACAGGTTATAATACCAGTTATCTCCGGGAAAAACTGCTCCGCATTATCGGCCTGGACAAACAGACAAAAATCATAATTGTGGGTTACGGCCACCTGGGAAAAGCGCTTGCCCGTTACAACATGGTAAAAAACCCGTATGTCAAGGTTGTGGGAATTTTTGATGCCGACCCCGCCGAAATGGGAGCTGAAGTTGAAGGCTTGCGTGTTCTTGCCATCAGCAAGCTTCCTGAAGTTGCCCGGGAAAGCAAGGCCAAAGTGGCCATCCTGACCGTACCGGCAGAAGAAGCCCAGAAAGTGGTGGACCTGATGGTGGAAAACGGTATTACCGCAATTTTAAATTTTGCTCCTACCAAACTGCATGTCCCTGACCACGTTTATGTCCACAATGCCGATCTGACCATTGAATTGCAAAGCCTGATTTATTATGCTGAAGAAGACGAAAAAACACATCAGACGGAATAAAATGCCTCTTGCTGGCTGTTGACTTTTACTTTGCCCTTGTGTATACTATAAAAGTGTCACGGTTGCGGAGCTGTAGTGTAGAGGCCTAACATGCCTGCCTGTCACGCAGGAGACCGCGGGTTCGAATCCCGTCAGCTCCGCCATTAATTCGCCGAGATAGCTCAGTTGGTAGAGCAGCGGACTGAAAATCCGCGTGTCCCCAGTTCAATTCTGGGTCTCGGCACCACGCGGAAGTAGCTCAGTGGTAGAGCATCGCCTTGCCAAGGCGAGGGTCGCGGGTTCAAATCCCGTCTTCCGCTCCATTTTTTTGTCAGGCGACATA
>DUUE01000307.1 GCA_012841735.1 Bacillota bacterium
ATTCGTGGTGAATGTGAGGTTCCTCATTCTCTTTTTTCAAGGATTTTTCCTCCAAAAACCTATAGTAACTTTACACTAACAAAGGTACTACCCCCAAAATGCCCGCCTTTCTTGACTTTCACATTAGCACTATTCTATAATAATTGCAAGTGACTTGCATTTTCTTCCGCAAAGGAGCATACATAATGCTAAACGGGAAAAAAGCCCTGGCTCTGATTTTGGCCCTCTGCCTCCCTGCCCTGCTTTACGGCTGCGGCAGAAAGGGAAAAAGGGACAGCCTGACTGTCGTTGCCTCTTTCTACCCTGTTTACACTGCCGCCGCCAACATTACTGACGGGGCGGAAGGGGTGGAGCTTGTCAGCCTGACAGGACCGCAGACAGGCTGCCTGCATGATTACCAGCTCTCCCCGCAGGAAATGATTATCCTGGAAACGGCGGATATGCTCATTATCAACGGCGCGGGCATGGAAGCTTTTCTTGACAAAGCAACCGCCGGCTTTCCGGGCCTTAAGCTGGTCACAGCCAGCGCGGGCATTGAGCTGCTGCCCGCAGATGAGACCAGGCATGAGCAGGCAGGGGGAGAAGACAGCCATGGCCACGACAGTAATCCTCATGTCTGGCTCAGTGTCTCCAATTATATGGTTTATGTTCAGAATATCGCTGCCGAACTGATGGCAGCCGATCCTGCCAATGCAAAACTGTATGAGAAAAACATGGAACAATATCTTGACCGGCTGCAAGCACTGAAAAGCAAAATCCATGAGCAACTGCAGGGTGTGCGGGAGCGCCGCATCATTACTTTTCATGAGGCTTTTCCCTATTTTGCCAGAGAATTTGACCTGGAAATTGCCGCCGTCATTGCCCGGGAACCGGGGACGGAATCCTCCCCGGAGGAAATAGCCCGTATCATAGATATTGTGAGGGAAACAGGGTGCAAGGTCCTGTTTGCCGAACCGCAGTATCCGTCTGCAGTGGCAGAAACCATTGCCCGGGAAACGGGGGCCATTGTTTACACCCTGGACCCGGTTGTTACCGGTGAATACCGGAAGGATGCATATGAGGCGGCAATGGAAAAAAATCTGCAGACGCTTCTGGAGGCTTTGCAATGAGCAGGCATCATACCTCGGGCACCTGCCGCACCACCATCAGCAAACTGGGGGTTAAACTGGGGAAAAATACCATCCTGCGCGATATTAATTTTATTTTAAACTGCGGCGAACTGACTGCGCTCATCGGGCCCAACGGCGCAGGGAAAACAACACTGCTGAAAGCGCTGCTCGGTGAATATCCCCATACGGGCACCGTTACTTTTCATACTCCCGAGGGTAAGCTGCGCAAACTGCGCATCGGTTATGTGCCGCAAAAAATCAATACGGAACAAAATTCACCGGTCACAGTTTATGATTTGTTTGCCGCTTTTCTTTCGTCACGGCCGGTATTTTTCGGCAAAAAGCAAGACCTTGCCCGCACCATTGCTGCACAGCTGGCTTTATTTGATGTGGCACAGCACCTTGACAGCCGTCTTTGCGACCTGTCCGGCGGGGAGCTGCAGCGAGTCATGCTGGCACTGGCCGTCTACCCTGTTCCCGAGCTTCTGATTCTGGACGAACCTGCCGCCGGTATTGACAGGAACGGCCTGGTTGTCCTCTACCGGCAGCTGGCAAAACTGAAAAAAGAGCAGGATATTACCATCCTGCTTGTTTCGCACGACCTGCCCCTCGTCCGGGAGCATGCGGACCAGGTAATCCTGCTGGACAAAACCATTCTCGCCAGGGGGACGGCGGAAGAAGTGCTGAGCAGCAGGGCCTTCCGGGACACTTTTACTTATTTTGCGCAGAGCGGGGTCCGCTGATGGAACATTTATATTCTGTGCTGGAAACACTGCTGCCGTTTTCCTGGGTTAAATACGATTTTATGAAAAACGCCTTCCTGGCCGTCCTGCTGCTCACACCCCTTTTCGGACTCATCGGCACTATGGTGGTGGAAAATAAACTGGCGTTTTTCTCTGATGCGCTGGGCCATTCCGCCCTGACAGGCATTGCCGCCGGCATGCTGCTGGGAATCGCCGATACAACACTGGCCACCATTCTCTTTGCCATTGCCTTTGCCTGGCTGCTGAACATGATCAGGCGTGCACGTGTTTCCGCCAGCGATACCGTGATCAGTGTTTTTTCCTCCACCGCCGTCGCCCTGGGCCTGGTGCTGCTTTCCTCCCAGGGAGCCTTTGCAAAATACTCCACCTATCTCATCGGCGACATTCTCACCATCAGGCCGCAGGAAGTGGGGATGCTTTTCATTGTTTTTACAGCCGTCATCCTGCTTTTTCTGGCAGGTTACAACAGGCTTGTGGCCATGACGGTCAACATGTCTCTGGCCAGGACACGGCATATTCCGGTCCGTTTGCTGGAAAGTCTTTTCGTCATTGTGATTGCCGTTACCATAACCGTTTCCATTAAATGGGTTGGTATTTTGCTTGTCAATTCACTGCTGATCCTGCCGGCGGCGGCCGGCCGCAACCTGGCACGGAACATGCAACAGTATCACCTGTGGGCACTCCTTTTTGCCCTCACATCCGGGATCAGCGGCCTGATCCTCTCCTATTACTACGGTTTTGCCACCGGACCGGCCATCGTGCTGGTAAGCGCAGCTTTTTATTTTCTTACCTATCTTGTGCAAAGCAAAAACAGGCGTTAACTGCCTCCCGCACGGCGTGCCGGAAAAGACGGGAGCATCCCCGCGGGGATGCTCCTTTAACTTTGTTTACGATCTGCCGAATCAAGAATGATGGTCACAGGCCCGTCATTCACCAGGCTCACTGCCATGTAAGCACCAAAACGGCCCGTGGCCACAGGGATTTTCAGTGCCCTGAGGCGGGCACAAAACTCTTCATATAATTGTTCTGCCTGCTTTGGCCCGGCGGCTCCCGTAAAGCCGGGGCGGCGGCCGCGCCTTGTGTCTGCATACAAAGTAAACTGTGAGACTACCAGCGCGCTGCCCCCTATATCCAGCAGGGACAGATTCAATTTGCCCGCCGTATCGGGAAAGATGCGCAAATTGGCGCATTTTTCCACCAGATACTGCAGGTCCGCTTCCGTATCGTCGGCATGCACTCCCAGCAGGATCAAAAGCCCCTGCCCAATGCTGCCCGTTTCTTCTTCTCCCACCGTCACCCGTGCCGCAGTGACGCGCTGCAAGACGGCACGCATCAAAATCACTCCTTTGACCGGAACTGCCGGCGGTACGCCGGGCGGAAAAGTGTTAACTGTGCAGGCGGTGTACCGAATAGACATCCCGCACCCTGTTGATGCGGTGAATAACATTTTCCAGATGGTTCACATCCATTACCGTGACAGTCATATAAATCGTGGCCGTCCTGTCCCGGTTGCTGCGGGCATTCAGCGCTGTAATATTGACTTTTGTGTCCGCCACCGCATTGACCACATCCGTCAGGATCTGGGGTCTGTCCATGGCCGTGACTTCAATTTCCACGGGATAAGACCCCTCCGTGCTTTCTTCCCAGCTTGCCTCCAGCATGCGTTCCCTGTCGACCTGCACCAGGTTCGGGCAGTCGCTGCGATGCACGGAAACACCGCGCCCCCTGGTAACAAGCCCCACAATATTGTCACCGGGAACAGGCATACAGCATTTGGCAAAACGCAGCAGCATATTGTCAATACCGGCGATGCGGACGCCCTTGCCGGTCTTGCTGACGGTTTTTTGCGGCTTAAATTCACGGACTGTATCCTGCTCCGGCTGGCCGTATTTTTTGCGGTATTCTTCTTTCAGGCGGGCAACTGCCTGCTGCGGTGTAATGCCGCCAAGCCCCACCGCCACATAAACATCTTCTTCGCTCTGTAAATTCAGCTTTTTCCCCATCTCCGTCACCAGGGAGGCTTTCAGGTAAGACGGGGGATCCAGTTCCTGGCGGCGCAGCTCTTTCTCCAGCAGTTCCTTGCCCTTGGCCAGGTTTTCCTCACGCCGTTCTTTTTTAAACCATGCCCTGATTTTCGCCCTGGCCCCGGAGCTTTTCACCATATTCAGCCAGTCACGGCTGGGGGACCCCTGTTTTGAGGTCATAATTTCCACAATATCGCCGGTTTTCAGTTCATAGTCCAGCGGTACCAGGCGGCCGTTAATC
>DUUE01000410.1 GCA_012841735.1 Bacillota bacterium
TATCCCCAATACCTCCGCCAGTTCAATACTTAATGTTGTGGGAGCGGAACGTGATACCAAAAAGGGAATACCTGCTTTTGCCGTTTTTACCAAAATCTCTGAAGACACACGGCCGCTTGTCAGCAGTACTTTGTCCCGCAGGTCAATCCCGTCCCTGAGGCAAAAACCGATCAATTTGTCCACCGCATTATGGCGGCCGATATCTTCACAAAAATACAGCAGGTCTTTTCCGTCACCCAGCGCCGCACTGTGAATGCCGCCCGTCTGCCGGAATAATTCCGCCCGCTCCTGCACCTGCCGCATCATCTGCCGGATCTCTTCCGCACCGATCTTGCTTTCTGCAGTTACGGGATTGCCCTTTAATGCATCCAGGACATGATAAAAAACTGTCCCCTTGCCGCACCCGGAAGTAACCGTTCTTTTACCGTACAGTTTCCCGGCCACAAAGTTGTCCGCAGTTTCGACAAAAACAATCCCTTGTTCCTCATCAAAGCGCAGCGACTGTATCTCTGCAAAATTCCGGATTAACCCCTCGGAACGGAGGAAGCCGATTGCAAGCATTTCCGCCCACTCCGGCGTGTATAGCAAAGTAACAAACTCTTCCCCGTTCAGATAAATCGTCAGGGGGGCTTCCCGGATTACGACATCCTCTATTTCATGCCGACCTTCCGCATCAAAACGTATTACTTTCCTGGCAGTCATTTTACTGTTCATTTTATCCCCCTCCCGGGGTCAGGCTGCAACTGACCGGCCAAAACGATTCCCCGCTTCAACACCGGAAAAATTAAAATTATGCCGCCCCGTCACTCCTTTTCTTATTATTCACAAGGCCGCCGTATTGCTGCGTGAAGTCAACCAGTTTTTTGCGTCACCTGCAGGTTTTTGCCAGGCGGCGTTTGTGGTTCCTGAGGGAAAGATGACAACATCCCGTCATTCGACAGTATGCCAGACTTTAGCTGCAGTGATTCACAAGGACCTGCCCGGCATAAATGACCCGGGAAAGTTTCCGGACCAGCCTCCGCCGGGTTCCGCACAATGTCACAGACAAGTTTGTGATCAAGACATATATTTACATTTTTACTTGCTGTTCTCCTTTTTTTTAGGAGCAGAAAATTAAATATTTTTACCGGAAGAAAGCCCGGGAAGCTCCGGCCGGGCGTGTGAAAAAGCGGAAGCGGATACTCATGTATCCGCTTCCACTTTTTCTATCCGGACGGCGCTGACTTTCAGCTCGGGGATTTTGGCTGTGGGACAAGCCTCGGAACTGGTGAGAATATTCGCCGCCGTTTCATGGAAATGGAAAGTCATAAAAACTACTCCCCGCGGGACACGTTCGCTTATTTTCAGTTTTGACCGCACAGAGCCGCGCCGGGAAGTTACTTTCACCAGATCACATTCCTGAACCCCCAGGGCTTTGGCATCATCAGGATGCATTTCCATCAGCTCTTCATCAAGAACATTTTTCAGACCCGTGCTCCTCCTGGTCATGGTGCCTGTGTGATAGTGGTAAAGAATCCGCCCTGTAGTGAGCATGAAGGGGTATTCTGCATCAGGAAGCTCGGCGGGATCCCGGTGTTCCACGGCACTGAAACGTCCCTGGCCGCGGCTGAATTTATCCACATGCAAAATGGGTGTGCCCGGGTGAATTTCTGTGGGACAGGGCCAGTGGATGCCTGTGATGCCCAGACGGTCATAGGTAATGCCGGCAAAACTTGGTGTGAGCGAAGTTATCTCACGGAAAATATCTTCCGGACACTGGTACTGCCAGTTTAAACCCATCTTATTGGCCAGGTCGGTAATAATCTGCCAGTCCGGTCTGGCGTCGCCGCGCGGCCTGAGGGCCCGGTTAACTTTCTGCACACGCCTTTCCGTATTGACAAATGTCCCTTCTTTTTCCGCCCAGGAAACAGCCGGCAACACTACGTCTGCATAGCGGGCTGTTTCTGTCAGAAAGAGATCCTGCACCACCAAAAAGTCCAGGGCATCCATGCAGTGGCGCACATGTGTGGAATCCGGA
>DUUE01000404.1 GCA_012841735.1 Bacillota bacterium
ACCGTATCATTGCCATCAACCTTAAAGGCGCACGTAACTGCACAAGGGCGGTTGTCAACCATATGATTGAAAGAGGCAGCGGCAAAATAGTGAATTTCGCTTCAATGGCCGGAGTTGTTGGGGTGCCCAACGTCGCTGATTACTCCGCCGCCAAAGCAGGGATTATCAGTTTTACCAAGGCCCTGGCAAAAGAACTCTATCCGCACGGTATCCAGGTAAACTGTATCAGTCCAAGCGGGGTTTTATCGGAGCGCATGCTGGCGGCACTCGAAAGAATGTCGGCAAGTGGCAAACCTATCCCTGAAATGTTCAATCCGGAAAGGATGGCCACCCCTGAAGAATTGGCCAAGGTGGTATTATTCCTGGTTTCCGAAGACATTAGAAGCATCGCCGGGGCAAACATTATCGTGGATAACGCAAAAGGTGTCTAAGTGCGTTGCAGCCGGACAAAATGTGGGTGCAGACTCAAAAAGCCGGACATGGAGGTGAGATCCTGTGCTGCTGGAAGGTAAAATTGCGTTGGTTACCGGAGCGGGCGGCGGCGGTCCCGGAGGCATGGGCAAGGGCATAGCCCTTTGTCTTGCCAGGGAAGGTGCCGATATTGCTGTGAATGATATTGATGCGGAACTGGCGGAGGCAACTGCCGGCGAGATCAGGGCTATGGGGCGCAGGGCTATCGCCCTTCCCTATGATGTGACGAAGGATACGGAAGTTGACAGGATGGTTGCCCAAGTTGTCGCCGCCTGGGGCGGCATTGATATCCTGGTTAACAGCGTGGGTCTGGGCATACCTGTGCTGGTCGAAGACATGACAACCGAGGAATGGCGTACTGTGCTGGCCAGAAACCTGGATGCACCTTTTTACTGCTCCAGGGCTGTAATCCCGGTCATGAAACAACGCGGGGGAGGCAAAATCATTACAATTGGCTCTATGGCCGGCAAAACAATTACCAATATAACCGGTGCTTCCTATACTGCCGCCAAGGCCGGCGTGCTCGGGTTTACCCGCCAGCTTGCCAATGAGGTGGGCCCTTACAATATTAATGTAAATGTTGTCTGCCCGGCGGGAGTCGTATCAGATTTCAAACCCGCCCCTCCTGCCGAAGAACTGGAAAAAATGGAAAACTCAATACCGGTACGCAAAGCCACGTATTCGGAAGATATCGGCAATGCGGTGGTGTTCCTTGCTTCCGCATGGGCCGGAACAATTACCGGGACAAGTATTGATGTGGACGGAGGAGTATCGATATCCATCGGGGATTGGGACAGTTATGTCAAGAGAAGAAAGGATTGGGTGGCAGCCAACCGCAAAGAGAAAAATCCGCTCATAATAAAGAAAGGATGAGAGGCCGTATGGCTGATAAAGGCAATAAGGTACGCTTGGTTGTACTTAACCCGCGCGGTGAGCTTGAACGGGCGAAACCATCGATACCGGCACCCCGTATTGCGGATCTGAACGGAAAAACCGTCGGTCTGTATTCAAACGGCAAACATGGTATGGATAACTTTTACACTGTTTTTGAGGAATTGTTAAAGCAAAGATTTCCTGCCGTCAAAGTTAAGAAACTGCAGGGTGCCTTTGAGATCAGGGACGAAGATGCGCAGGCGTGGGTAAATGAAGTTGATACCTTTGTTTATGGTGTGGGAGATTGAGGTTCCTGCACATTTGCCGGCGTGGCCGGCACCATAAAACTGGAAAAGCTCGGTAAACCGGGGGTGTTTTTTGCCTGTGACACATTTGCCAAAGCGGCAAGGTCCGCTTCGCACGACAAAAACATGCCAACGGTGCGCTTCTGCACTGTCTCTTCCGCTGATTTTTACAGGTTGCGGGGAAGTGTGGAGGAAGTCAGGCCGCTTGTCGAAAACGTTTTTGAGGAGTTCATCTCTGCCCTGATTACGCCTCTGACCAGGGAAGAGACAGACCCGGAAGGTATGCAGGAAGGAACAGGCAGGGTTGATACAGGCCCCGCTGAAATGTGTTTCAGCGCCGATGATTACACGGTTGCAGCCGAATTGTTTAACCAATCCTTTTTGGACAATAAATGGGGGGACGGCTTGCCCTTGGTTCCGCCCACCCCGGAACGTGTCCAATGGATGCTGACAGGGACGCAGCGTTCCCCCGGCGAACTGATCGGCAGGGTAAGCCCGAAACAGGGAGACGCGACAGTAGAGAAGATTGCCATTAATGCTGTTATGGCGGGAGCCAAACCGGAGTATTTGCCTGTAATCATAGCAGCCATGGAAGCCATTACCGACAAAGATTATGATGACCGTCATTTCTTACTGTCGGCGGGTTCTTTTTCACTGCTGATCGTAGTTAGCGGTCCCATTGCCAAAGAAATCGGCATGCGTACCGAATTGGGTTTCCTGGGCCACGGGTGGCGTGCCAACAATACCATCGGGCGCGCTGTCAGGTTGACAACTTTAAATATCGGTCATATCTGGCCCGGAGAAAATGATATGGGCATCACCGGCCGCATTTCAGCGCATACGTTTTTTACCTTTGCCGAAAACGAAAACAGCGCCTGGGAACCCTATCATGTCAGCCGGGGATTTAAGGCCGGGGACAGCTGTGTAACGGTGGCCTCGATTGCCGGGACCGGTCCTATCCAAAACAGTTTTGGCGGCGGAATCGGTACCTGGAATGCAAGGCAGATTCTGGAGAATATTGTAGCTTCTATTTTAAACAGTGAACGCAGGGCCTTGATGCATTTGGGCAAAAAGGGAGTGGGGCTCTATCCCGGATCCGGTGAGGGGTCCAATAATCATTTTATTGTCTTGTTCCCCAAGCTGGTAGACGAGCTGCAGTCCATGGGTTTTGGGCGCCAGGAACTTAAGGAAGAAATATACAGGCGCGCACGTGTCAATTTCGAGGAGCTGACACAGGAAGAAATTGCGAGCATCAGAAGGGGTATGGAAATAGGCAGTATTCCGCCCGAACGAAGAAATGTTTTTGCAGAAGCCTTAAGGCCGGGAGGAAAAGTGCCGGTGCTGATTTCTCCGGAAAATATTCACCTGTTCTGTGCGGGTGGTGCTCCGGGGTATGCATTCTCTTTCAGGTATATGAGGGTGCCGCCATACAACAAACTGGCCGTCATGACCAAAAAGATAACCGGATAATAAAAGTTACTGCAGGTAACAGAAGGGCACAAACAAAAAAAATGGAAAATGGAGGAAAGATTGTGTCCAAATATATTCTGATCGAAGAACCGAAGCAGGCCCCGCAGGATATTATGCTTAAAGATATCCTCCGGCGGACAGCCTGGCTTGATGACGACATTATCAAAGGAGCCCCTTACTTTGATGCCGCCTGGATCGTGAAGG
>DUUE01000037.1 GCA_012841735.1 Bacillota bacterium
AACCTGAGCCCGGCCGGGGAGGGCGGCAGACAAGGCATCTTTTACCGCTTTCGTATTGACCCAGACAAGCACGCGCTGGCGCCGTGCCAGATCTGCCAGGAATTGCTCTTTCTGTCTCAGCCCCCGTCTGTCATAGACAATTGCTTTCTGCCCGGGCTCCAGCCGGCGCAGATCCTTGATTACCAGCGACAACTCTTCCCGGTCCTGCCAGACATTCAGGCACGGCGACACAACCGCCTCAACCCGCTCTCCTGCAAGCAGCTCCTGCCCGCCCCCGCCAAAAAAAATGGCAGTCTGACTGCCGCCGCCTTGACAGAGGAAAAGGCGCAGATGTTCGCCGCCGGCACCCACGCGGCGCGTGCCGCTCACCTCTATATCTTTCAACAGATAAAGCGGTTCCGGATTGCCGTGCCCAAATGGTTCCAAAGCCGCCAGTTCGGCAGCCAGTGACACATCCATTTCCGCCAGGCTTGCTTCCGCCACTACCGGCAGCAGCATCTCTTCCGGTTTAAGGGCAGCCACGGCTCGGCAGAAAGCGGCACGGAAAGCTTCCAGCTTGTCTGCAGAAAGAGTAAAACCGGCCGCTTCCGGGTGGCCGCCGTAATGTTCCAGCAGGTCGGCGCATTCATGCAAAGCGGCAATTACATCATAACCGGGGGCTGTCCTGATGGAGCCGCGCCCCTCTTTGCCGTCAAGAGCAATCAATGCCACCGGACGGCCGTAGTCGGCTGCCAGCCTGCCCGCCACTATACCGATCACTCCTGGGTTCCAGCCTTCCCGCCATAGCACCAGGGCAGGTGCGTCTTCTTCTGCAGCCGCCAGAAGCTGCGTTTCCGCCAGGATACTTTTTTCAATCTGCTGGCGCCGCCTGTTTAAATCATCCAATTTTACGGCTAATGCTTTTGCTTCCGCACCCTCCGCCAGCAGCATCTCCACCGCCGGCGCGGCTTCACCCAGGCGACCGGCGGCATTAAGCCGCGGTGCCAGAATGAAAGCAACCTGCCTGGCAGTAAGCCGCTGCTCCGGCAGGCCAGCCAGGCGGATGAGTTCCTGCAGGCCGGGGCGGACTGAGCGGGTAAGGTATTCGAGACCATGCTTTACTAAAACCCTATTTTCTCCCAGCAGCGGGACCACATCGGCAATGGTCCCCAGCGCCACCAGGTCAAGATAATTATATAACTTCTCGACTGGCAAGCCAAGACGGGCAAAAAGGGCCCGCAGCATGGTAAAAGCCACACCGACGCCGGCCAGCTGTTTGTCCGGGTAACGGCAGTGTTCCTGTTTCGGGTTCAACACGGCCAGTGCCGGGCGCTCCCCCGGAAAACAGGTATGATGGTCGGTTATAATCAGGTCCAGACCTAAAGCCTGTGCCTGTTGTATTTCCGCAAAGGAATTGATGCCGCAATCCACCGTCACGGCCAGCCTGCCGCCCCGGGCGGCAAACTGCCGCAGGCTTTCTGCCTGCAGGCCGTATCCTTCCGTGAAACGGCTTGGGATATAGTATTCCACTGCCAAGCCCAGTTCTTCCAGCACGATGACCAGCAGAGCCGTAGCGGTAATGCCGTCCACATCATAATCGCCGCAAATCAGGACCTGCTCCTGCTCCGCTACCGCCCGTGCCAGCCGCGCCGCCGCAGCTTCCGCCCCGGCCAGCCAAAAAGGGTTTCCCAGACTGGACAGGTCGGAAGCAAGAAAAGCTTCCGCCTCTCCGGGCGTACGAAGCCCCCTCCGGTAAAGGGCGGCCGCCGTCAGGCGGTGGAGTCCCAGTTCTGTTGCCAGTATATCGATGATCTTTTCATCTGCCGGTGGTACATACCAATGCCAGTTATTAACAGTCATAAAAAACTCCTATCAAAAACTTCCCCCGCAGGTAAAGATTCGTCATAACAGTGTCAAATCCTGCAGTAAAAGAATGGCCCGGCCGCCGGAGGCAGCCGGGCCAAACGCCATTTTACGCCGTCTTCGGTTTCCTGCCGCTGCGCTCGCGCAACTGCAGCCATAGTGGCGCCGCCAGAAAAACGGAAGAATAAAAACCGGCAACAACGCCAATCAAAAGAGCTACAACGAAGGGGCGGAGGGTGACACCGCCAAAGACAAGCAGCGTAATCAATACCAGCAGTGTAGTCAGCGAGGTGTTTATGGAGCGCATCAGCGTCTGCCCGATACTGTCATTCACTACTGCCGCCGCCTCATCTTTGCGTGCACGTTTTAGATTTTCCCGGATGCGGTCATAAATGACAATGGTAGCATTAATGGAGTAACCCACAATGGTAAGCACGGCAGCAATAACGGCGCTGTTTACTTCGAGACGGAGGAAAGAAAAGAAGGAAATCATGATCAGCACATCATGCAGCAGGGCGATGATGGCTGCAACGGCAAAGCGGTATTCAAAGCGGACAGTAATATAAATTAACATGCAGACACCGGCAATGAGCAAAGCAATAAGCGCCTGCCGCTGCAGCTCGCCGCCCACCACGGCGCCCACATTTTCCACCCGCAAAAGTGCCTCATCCACAAGGCCGAAGCGTTCCTTAAAAGCGGCAAACAGCCTGTCCTGCTCGCTGTCGGAAAGCTCCGGCGTCCGCAGCAGCAGCTCATGGGTTTCACCCTCGGCCGCTTCTCTCGCCTCCAGTTTTTGCAGCTGGGCGCCGGACAGGCCCAGGGGCTCCAGTGTTTCACGCACTTCCTCAAGGGTGAAAGGCCGGCCAAGGTCAAGCTGGAAAATAGTCCCGCCGGTAAAATCTATCCCGTAATTCAGGGACCGGGCGGAAAGGGAAACAATCCCGGCAACAATGAGTACCAACGGCACCAGGACTGCATATTTAAACAGCCTGGCAAAGTCGGTACGGACTGTTTTGGCGGTTTGCGCAGGCGTCGCCTTCAGGAAGCCTGTACCGGCCAGCAGGCGCAGCAGGTACCGTGTCAGGACCACGGCGGTAAACATGCTTACCAGAATACCCACGCTGAGTGTCACGGCAAAACCGCGCACCGGTCCCGTGGCAAATTTGAAGAGCACGGCCGCCGCAATCAGCGTAGTCACATTGGAATCGAAAATTGCCCGGAAAGCCTCTCTGAAGCCGGCTTCAATGGCCGTGCGCAAAGTGCGCCCGCTCCGCAGTTCTTCCTTGATTCTTTCAAATATAACCACATTGGCGTCCACCGCCATACCTACGGATAAAATCAGACCGGCAATTCCCGGCAGGGTGAGCGTGACGTTAAGAGCGGTCAAAATTCCCAGCACAATGGCAGTGTAAACAATCAGGGCAATGTCGACCACCAGGCCGAACGCCCGGTAGTAGGCGGGCATGAACAGGAGCACCAGGATCAGGCCGGCCGCCCCTGCATAAAGACTGCGGTTCAGCGAGTCGCGGCCCAGCTGCGGCCCCACCCCGCGTATCTCCAGCTCCTCCAGCTTCACCGGCAGCGCGCCCGAGCGCAGCTGCAGCGCCAGCATGGTGGCAGCCTCTATTGAGCCAATATTGGTGATCATAGCCTCGCCATTGCTGATCACGGCATTAACTATTGGGGCGGAAATTTCTTCTTCGTCCAGGTAAATGGCTATGGGCTTACCCATGTATTTTTCCGTAGCCTCGGCAAATTTTTCTGTGCCCGCCGCGTTAAATTTGAGGGCAACAGCAGGCCGGCCATACTCGTCATAGGAGGCGCGTGCATCGTCCAGTTCGTCGCCCTCCACAATTGTTTCACCTTCAGGGCTGACAAATTTCAACAGCGCAGTCCTGCCGATGACTTCACGGGCCGCCCGCTGGTCGTCAATTCCCGGAAGCTCAACCCGGATCCGGTCGTTTCCTTCCCGCTGGATTACTGGCTCCGTGACACCCAGCGCGTCAATACGGTTACGAATCACCGTGATGGCACGGTCAAGCTTGTCCGTGCTGTCCGCTCCTTCCTCGGTTTCAACGGCACGGTAGAGGACATACACGCCTCCGCGCAAGTCCAATCCCAGCTTCATATGTTTGGCAGCCTGCCAAATGGCAACAGCGCTGCCGCCTACAAGCAGAACAAAAACCAAAAGCAGCACAAGGAGCCGTTTCCTGTTCATCCGGGTTACCTCCCTCTCAAAAACATTCCCGCACCACAGAAATTAAACAGAAAAAGGGCACTCAGCCGTGCACCGGCGAGACTGCCCTCAGTCCCACAGTAATTATATACGCTCGGCCGTTGCTTGTCAATTTGCCGATGTCCCGGTGTTTGCCGTGGTGAAGGTCATGGCCGGCAGTCGCAGGCCGCCCGGCGCACAAAACACATGCATGGTCGGTTTCACTCCGGCTGAAATACAGTCGCCGGTTTTTATTCACAGCCGGTTTTTACTGGCAGCTTAAAAGGCTCCCCGCCGCATCTTTCAGGTAGCGTTCGAGCACGGGGAGGATATCTTCCTCTTTCAGGTGATCGCAGATGCGGACCTGCCCCACCGCCGCCGGCAAAACAAACACAAGCTTCTCGCCCATCCTTTTTTTATCCTGCCGCATGGCGGCCAGCACCTCCTGCGCCGCAAGCCCGGGCGGCGCCGCTTTCAAACCGATACAGGCAAAAAGCGAAAGCAATCTTGCCCCGTCTTTTTGTCCGAGCAATCCCTGCCCCAACGCCAGGTGCACAGCCAGCACCATGCCGGCCAGCACAGCCTCGCCGTGCAGGTAATAGCGATAGGCCGTGGCCGCTTCCAGCGCATGGCCGATAGTATGGCCGAAATTCAAAATGGCCCGCAGCCCTTCCTCCCGCTCATCTTCCGCCACCACCCTGGCCTTCAGGCGGCAGCACCCGGCAATCACGCCGGCCAGGACAGTACTCTCCAGGCTGCAGAAAGCTTCCCATTTCTCCTCCAGCAGGCGGAAAAGCGGCTCACTCATGATGGCGCCATACTTTACCACTTCCGCCGCCCCGGAGAAAAATTCCCGCGACGGCAGCGTCCGCAGCACACCAGTGGCAATCCAGACCAGCCGGGGCTAGTAGAAGGCGCCGATCAGGTTTTTCCCCAGGCGGTGGTTGACCGCCACCTTGCCCCCCACACTGCTGTCTACCTGGCTTAAAAGAGTTGTGGGCAGCTGGACAAAGGGCACTCCGCGCAAATAAGTGGCGGCAACAAAGCCGGCTAAATCTCCCACCACGCCGCCTCCCAGGGCAAAAATTGCGCTGCTGCGGTCAAGATTGGCGCTAATGGCCGCCGTATACAGCACATCCGCCTGCACCAAAGTTTTGCTCTCCTCACCGGCGGGGATCACGACCGGAGTAACATGGAAGCCTGCCTGTTCCAGCAGGGAAAGTACAGTAGCGCCATAGAGGGAGTAGACATTTTCATCACTGACCAAAAGAGCTTTGCCTGCCGGCAGGATGCTCCTGGCAAGGTCGGGAAAGGGCTCAAAATCATGACCGATCCTGATCTCGTAGGAACGTTCACCAAGCGGTACAGTAATTGTTTCCATAGCCGGCCTCCTACCGCTTAGCCAGGTATCTCTTGTAGGTTTTGTAATTGGCCAGCATTTCCGGCAGGGAATCTCCTCCCAGTTTTTCCTTGAGAGCAACCGCCAGCTCCCATGCCACCGCC
>DUUE01000242.1 GCA_012841735.1 Bacillota bacterium
ACTGGTGCAGCTGCCCGTGAATCGTATGGTTAACCTGTTGCAAAATCTGCCGGTAATACTGTATATTGTTGGCGGGACCCTGGAGGATGGCAACCTGCTGCAGCAGTTGTTCGATCTGTGCCGCCGCGGACAGGGCCATACTGGCCTGCTGCAGTGTTTGCTGGATAGTCTGTTCAGTTTTTAACTGTTGTTGCTTAACGGCGTCCTGCAGCTGCTGTGCCAGCTGTGACCATGGCGGGGCGGACTGCCGGGCTGCCGTTTCGGCTGCAGTTTCACCTGCGGCGGCATCTTTGCCTTTGCGGTCCAGTTCCGCAAAAGTCTGCCTGTCTTTTTCCGGGTTGCTCATGAGTTTTCCCCCCTGATTATTCTGTCAGTAGTGTTCCAGATTATTGACTTAATTATTATTGTACAGGATGTGTCGCCAATGAAGCGAAGATATAAAGCAAACCTGCCGGCCGGCTTTTATGACCGGCCGACAGCGGAAGTGGCCCGCCTGCTGTTGGGAAAAATCCTGGTGCACCACTCCCCGGAGGGACTGACAGCCGGCAGGATCGTGGAAACTGAAGCTTACCTTGCACAGGAGGACCCGGCCTGCCATGCCGCCCGCGGCATGACACGGCGGAACGCTCCCATGTTCGGCCCTGCCGGCACCGCTTACATTTACCTGATATACGGTGTGCACCACTGCTTTAATGTGGTCACGGGAAAGGAAGGAGAGGGTGAGGCGGTTCTCATCCGGGCCCTGGAACCGCTGTGCGGCCTGGACCTGATGCAGGCCAGGCGCAATGTCGGGCACAAGACAAAACTGTGCAGCGGACCGGGCAATTTATGCCGGGCAATGAAAATCACCCCGCTTTTGAACGGTCATCCCCTGTCACGGCCGCCGCTATATCTTGCGGCAGACGGATACGAAGGCTTTGAGACAGTAACAACGACCAGGGTCGGCATTTCCCTGGCGGCGGAGCTCCCGCTGCGTTTTTATATAGCCGGCAACCCCTGTGTTTCGAGGAAGTGAAGAGATTGGAACGGGAAATACGTGTTCTTGAATTTGCTAAAATCCGCCGGGCGCTGGCGGAAAAATGTGTCACGCCGCTGGGCAGGCAACTGGCGGAAACGCTGTCCCCTTCCGCGGACAGCGACCTGTGCCGCCGGCTCCAGGCAGAAACAAGTGAGGCTGTCTCCATACTGTCCGGTCACTACCTGGGAATGGATGCGGTGCCCGACCTGCACCGTGTCTTTTCCCTGGCTGAACGGGGAGGCATCCTGAGCGAGGAGCAGCTGTGGGGAATATTAAGGCTGCTGATGGCTGTAACAAAAGTAAAACATTTTTTCCAGGCAAAGGAAGGCTTTCCCCTGCTGCGTGCTCTTGCCGGCAGGATGGACGCCCTGCCGGCATTGCGGGAAGAACTGAAGCAGACCATAGACGAGGAAGGGCGCCTGCGGGAAGATGCCAGCCCGGAATATGCCCGCCTGAACCGGGCCATTGCCGCCGGGGAGAGGGCTTTGCGGGAACGCTTTGACCGTTTCATTAAAAACCCGTCAAACCAGAAGCTGCTGCAGGAAAACCTGGTAACTATGCGCGGAGACCGTATGGTGGTGCCGGTGCGGGTGGAATACCGCTCACAGGTGCAGGGTGTTGTCCATGACCAGTCAGCCAGCGGGGCCACCCTGTTCATTGAACCGCTTTGGGCCGTGGAAGCCCACAATAAACTGTCCGTCCTGCGCCGGGAGGCTGAACGGGAAAAAAACAGGATTCTGGCCGCACTTTCACAAGCTGCCGGAGCAGCGGCAGACAGCCTGGCCGACACCCTCCGGCTTTATGCCGGCCTGGACCTGATTATGGCCAGGGGACGCCAGAGCCTGGCGGACAAGGGTGTGGAACCTGTATTGAATGACAGGGGACACCTGCGCCTGGTGGCAGCCAGGCATCCCCTGCTCACAGGTGACGTGGTTCCCATTTCCCTGGAGATGGGAGCAGAACTGCGCACATTGGTGATTACCGGCCCCAACACCGGGGGGAAAACGGTAACTTTAAAGACCGTGGGACTGTTTGCCCTGATGGCTCAAAGCGGCCTGCATGTACCGGCGGAAGAAGGTACCGCCCTGCCCGTTTTCCCCCGGATCTTTGCCGATATCGGCGATGAACAGGATATCAGCCAGTCTTTGTCCACTTTTTCAGGCCACATGAAAAATATAGTGGAAATTATTCACGAACTGGTACCCGCTGCGCTGGTCCTGCTGGATGAAGTGGGTGCGGGCACCGACCCGACGGAGGGTGCGGGCCTGGCCATGGCCATTCTGGAGTATTTACACCGGCACGGGGCCATGACGGTGGCCACCACGCACTACAGTGAACTGAAAACTTTTGCCTGGCACACTGAAGGGATGGAAAATGCTTCCGTGGAATTTGATGTGGCCACACTGCGTCCCACCTACCAGCTGTTTGTGGGTGTGCCGGGCGTAAGCAACGCCTTTGCCATTGCCAAGCGCCTGGGGCTGCCGGAAGAAGTGATTGCCCGCGCCGCCGGCTTTCTCTCCCGGGAAGAATTGCGCCTGGAAAAAGTGGTGGCCGACCTGGTGGCCGACCGCAAACGCATGGAATACATGGCCCGTCAGGCCGAGGAAGAAAGAAGGCAGGCGCAAAGCCTCTTATTGCAGGTACAGGAGGAAAAAGAAAGACTAAAGCAGCGGAAAACGGAACTTCTGGCCAAAGCACGGGAGGAAGCACTGGAAATTGTCACCCGGGCAAAACGGGAAGCACGGCAGATTGTCAGGGAATTGCGCAAAATAGCGGCCCAGCCTGCCGGCAGGGAAGAAAGTGGGCAGGCGGAAAAACTGGAGGAAAAACTGCATTTCCTTGATGAGGAATTACAGGCCGTTCTCCGGCCCGCGGAAAATGAAAGGCGCTTCCGGCCGGAGGACCTGTCCGCGGGCATGGCTGTGCGTGTGCCGAGCCTGGGGCAGGCCGGTACGGTTGTACAGGTTGAGGGAGAACAGATCCAGGTACAGATAGGAT
>DUUE01000048.1 GCA_012841735.1 Bacillota bacterium
AAATTTTATAACCCCAGGCATAATTGCCCTGAACAAATCCTTTCAGGATCCGGTAAGTAGCTCCCGCAAAAGGGATTTGTCTGCCCTGGATCACGGGACCTACAACCTGGATGCTGCCCCGGAAAAGAGACTTGTCGTTTACTGAGTCATTCAACACTTCCTGGATCTGCGGGGTCCAGTCGGCGGCAAAAATTGCCAGAGAGGCGCGGTTAATACCGGACTGCCACATCAGGTATTCATTAATACCCAGGGCGGCATCGGCATCATAACAGAGCAGCAGGACTGCGTCACTGTTTTGCTGCCACATATTTTCCATAATTTTTACAGCTGCTGCCGGGGATTGCGCCTCTACGGGAGCAATAACCACTTCCGCCCCGCCCCATTCCTGCATTTTGTCAATCATGCCCTGTGAGCGGTTCGTCAGATCAACAGTAGTTGTTGCACTGACAATAATTGTTTTGGGCATTTTACTTTCCCTGCCGGGGAAAGCAGGGAGGATATTCTTTTCCAGCCACTCGATTCCCATTTCAGCAACCATTTTTCCTGCCAGATACTGGTCCATATACATCATGACATCATAGCGGCTGGTGTCCGTACCGACAACAAGCACTTTAATGCCCTGTTGCTGTGCTTTTTCAATGGCAGGCTGAACATTCACGGGGTCTATAGGCATAACCGCCAGCGCTTTTACTTTCATGGCGATAAAGTTCTCTATCTGTTCAAGCTGCCTGACAGAATTGTTCCCCGCATCTGCTATCTGGACGCTGATTCCGTCCAGAGCAGCCTGTTCTTTTACGGCAGAAGCAAGCCAACCGACAAAAGGGTTGGTGCTGTCGGGGACACAAAACCCGATCTCCACGGGGCGGATTGATGCCTTATAGGACAGTGACAACAATGCTGCGGCACAAAGCAGCACCAGGAAAAGTATTTTTTTCATATCTGACATGATCCAATCTCCAGGGCCTGACTCACGGGCCATTTTACCCTGCTAAAAAAATAGTAGCGTAAAAAGACAAGCCAAAACAAGGGGAGCATCTTAAGATATGGGGGAGTATTTTAATTAGTTTGAATTTACAGAAACATTGTTCCTGCAACAAAAAAAGGGCACTGGAATGCCCCACAGTCAGTAAAGGCTTTTAACATCTATCTTCTGCATTTCTTCCCAGAGATAATCTCCCCTGCTCTCCCGGCCGGACAGCACCATAATTCTGTCACAGGTGGCGGCAGCTTCCGAAAGGTCGGACGTTACCAGGATAATCCCTATCCCTTGTTTTGCCGCTTCGTTAATAAATGTATATGTCATTTTTTTTGTAATAACATCGAGCATTGCTCCGGGATTGGCAAAGACAAGCACTTTCGGCTTGTAAAGCAACCACCTGTAAAGCATAATTTTCTGGCGGGTAAGACCGTCCAGGACACCGACAGGCAGGCGGCGCTCCGGTCGGCTGATGCCGAGCTTTGTACCATATTCCCGGGCCAGAAAATTAACCGACCTGTGATTGAGGCACAGCAGGGGGTTGCTGATTTTTTTGTAAATCAGAAAAGCAAAATTATCGGCAAAATCCAGCTTGGGAAAGAGTCCGTTGTCCGCCGCCTGTTCCGGTATGATGCCAACTCCGGCTTTTACCGCCTGAAAAACATTTTTCACGGCAAACCTGCTGCCGTCCAGCAATATTTCACCCTCTGCCGGCTGTTTTGCTCCGGTAAAAAGGTGGAATATTTCCATGTTTGCCTTGTTTTCAATATCAAAAATGCCCAGCACTTCACCTTTCTGCAGCGTAAAAGAAACACTTTTTATTCTGTCGGTACTGACCGCCCTGAACTGCAGCAACAGTTCTCCCGTTGTTGCATGATCTTTCTTCGTGCGCTCCCTGAATTCACTGCCGACTAAAAGGCTGAGGATTTTACTTTGCTCATACTCATCACGGTACAAAGTACTGACATTTTTCCCGCCCCGCAAAACAGTAATCCTGTCGGCAAAATCCAAAAGCTCGGAAACATTGTGGCTTAAATAAATAAAAGCCACTCCCTTTTCCCTCAGGCGCCTGACGGCGCGTTTCAGCCTTATTAATTCCCTGTATGTGTAGGCTTCTGTAATTTCATCAAGGACAATCAGTTTTGCGCCCAGAGCCATCGCTTTGGCCAGTGAGACCAGGTGCTGTTCCGGAGGGGACAATTCTTCTGCAAGTGTCTGCGGGGGAATATCCAGGCCCACTTCGGCAAGCAGCATTTTGGCCTGCTGGTTCATAGCCTTTTGCCTGATTAAAACTTTTTTCAGGCTGTTGTTTTTAATAACAAAAATATTTTCTGCCACCGTTACTTGAGGTACCAGGCGGATTGTGTTGTGGATAACATAAATTCCGGGCTGTCTCCCCATACTTTTTCCGTGTTCCACAACCAATTCTTCCCTGTAAAATATCCTGCCGCTGTCCACAGGCTCCAATCCGGCCAGGATATTGGCAATGGTCGTTTTGCCTGATCCCGACAAGCCAATAACGCCCAGGATTTCACCCTGATAGACATTCAGCCTGAAATCGTCCAGGATTTTTACACGATTCAAAGATTTGCCAATATGTTCCATGCGCAAAACTTCAGTTTTCATACGGCATCCCTGCTTGCTGTCCGCCTGTGTCGTCCATTTCCTTCACAAGCGGCAAAACAATCTCCACTTCCGTGCCAAAGCCTTTTGTACTGCTGACTGAGAGGCCATACAGATCGCCAAAGAGCAGCCTTATTCTAAGATTGACATTAACCAGGGCAATACCCATATGCCGCTGTCCCGGCAGTTGTTCCTGCTCCTGCTCCCAGTTAAGGCCTTTGCTGATCCTGTAATTCAGCAAGTCCAAAGTTTCCTGATCCATTCCTACTCCGTCGTCCGAAACTCTTATGATCAGCCTTTTTTCCGTGGCCGTTATTCTGATGGTAATCTTGCCCGTACCGATTTTCGGTTCGAGCCCGTGGTAAACTGCATTTTCCACAATGGGCTGCAGTGTCAGTTTTGGTATGATACAATCAAGAATTTCCGGTTCAGTTTCATCATACTTGATCGAAAAAGTGAACTTGTTATGGAAACGGTATTGCTGAATCACAAAATAACTTTCCACATTGCTTAATTCTTCTTCCAGCGTGATCAAATCCCCCTTCCGGCTGATGCTGTAACGAAACAGGGTGGAGAGTGCTTCCGTCATTTCCGCAATTTCATCAATACCCTCCACTAAAGCCTGCCCCCTGATGGCTTCCAGTGTATTGTAAAGAAAGTGGGGATTGATCTGGCTTTGCAGGGCGGAGAATTCTGCCTGTCTTTTCAGGATTTCCGCGGAATATTGCTTGTTGACGGCATTACGGAGGTCGGCCAGCATTTCTCTCACTGCTCGCGCGCCAGGGTCTTGATCCGCAGCGGGGTTTTGTGCCAAAAACTGTTCCGTTTCACCCCTCAGGAGGATCCTGACGGCTTTTTCAATAGTGCTGACCGGATGAAAAACATGTTTCACAAAATGCAGATAGATGGCAACAAAAATTAAGAGAAAAAGCAGCAAAAAAGCTCCCGTCACGGCAAACTTGTTCAGTAATGTAACATGAAAGATCCAGACAAACAGACATGATACCAGAAAAATGACAAAAGCGTAAACGGCAAACAAGGCAAGCAAGTTCCGGCGCCAGACTGTACTTTTCTCTCCATTCTCATACTTCATACAAGTGCCCTTTCATCCAACAGTAAAGTGTTACTCTTACAGCTTTCCTGTCATGAATAAAGTTTTCTGTATTCGGACGGTTTAATGCCAACCACTTTGCTGAACAGTTTACTGAAATATTTTGTGTCAAGGTAACCGACAGCCCCGGCTATTTCCGCCATGCTTAAGCCGGTTGTTTTCAGCAGCTCCTTGGCCACATCCAGACGGTAACTGATAAGATAATCGCTGAAATTCATCCCCGTTTCCTTTTTAAAGATTGTGCTGAAATAAACAGGACTCAAGTGCACCTGCCTGGCTACGTCTTCAAGTTTGATTTGTTCCCGGTAATGTTCAGCGATATACTGTTTTGCCACCCTGACGGGCTTGTTGTCCTGCAAGCGCCTTCCTTCCAGCAACAGTGCCAGGTAATCCGTCACCGCACGGCGCACATAGGCATGCATTTCATGAATGCTTTTCACCTCATCCAGACCGGTTGTAAATTTATGCAGGAAAGAAGATTCTGTTCCGGTTTCCGGCGCCAGACCGCGGGTCGTCTGTACAAGAATGGCGGCAATCATTTCACAGGCGGTAAAAAGCGGCAGCGGATCCGGAGCGGCATTCAGGGCAAACTCGGAAAAAACCTCTCCCAGCCAGTCACAGAAAGCTTCCACATCCATGGCTTCAAAAATATTGGCCAACTGTTTTTCTCTTTTCAGGTTTAGCAGCTCACCGTTTTCTCTGCCGCTGCATTTCAGGTCGGCGGCACAAAGAATACGGTTTATGCCCAGGGCAAGCCTCCGTCTCACAGCATCTGTCGCAGACCGGAATGACCTGCCGGCAAAAGCCGGCTGCACCTGTGTCTCACCCACACCTATGGTCAGGGAAAGATTGCCAAAAATTCCTATATAAAGCGCAACTTTTTCATACAATCTTTTGAGACATTTTTTAATTTCCTGCTCGGCGCTTTCACTGTAATTAACAAGAAAAACAACGCCTGTTTGTGTGCTTTGCGCACAGAGCTCATGGCAGTATTCACCCAGGATTTTGAACCCGGTTTCAGTAATTTTTTCCAGGATCCTGTTTTCAATGAGGGGGCGGTCATCACTTGTACTGCTGTCCAGCTTAATATAAATCGCCTGGAAGCAGCCCGGCTGAAAATTCAGCTGGTATTCCCGGTTGATCTCAGCCAGGGTTTTCCCTTCCAACTTCTCCGGATCATGCATTACATCATTGACAAAGTACCCGTGCAGTGTGAGCCTGCTTTGCTGCAACTGCTGCCTAATTTCATGCTCGCCGGCCAGTTTGAGCCTGTCCGCCTGCAGCGAACCGCAGATTTTCTTTAATACTTCGTTTAATTCCTGTTTTTTAATTGGTTTCAGCAAATATTCCGTTACATTATATTTAATCGCATTATAAGCGTAATCAAAATGGCGGTAACCGCTGACAATGATAAAATGAGGCTCCAGGCCCTGTTCTTTCACTTTTTTTATTAATTCCAATCCGTCCAGTCCGGGCATCCTGATATCTGTAATAACAATATCAGGCTGCAAATCTTTAACCAGGGTAAGGGCATCGATACCGTTATGGGCAACAGCGGAAACAACCAG
>DUUE01000297.1 GCA_012841735.1 Bacillota bacterium
TCCTATCGGTAGTGCCCATAGTGACCTGAATACTTGCTCCCATTGCCAGCGCGACGAGAGCCTCCTTTACATCGGACGTATGAACCTGTTTGGGTGCTGTTCGGCACCTGCGCCCTCCCCCCATGTCCTATATGGAGTTCAGGTTGGTCAGGAGTTGCCCAGAAGCCTTGCCTGCTCGCCGGTCTGCGCACAGGGCAGCGATATCACTTCCGAGCCTTCGCTGTGTATGGTCACCTCAATGCCGGTACTGGTTTTGTGCATCACGCTCGTAAGTTTTTTTACTCTTTCACCCGTTTGTGTAAAAGCCCTGCTCACAAAGGCACTTTGCCGATACCAGGGCAGCAGAACCCCTATGATCCTGCGGCAAGTACTTGTCTATCCACAAAAAAGACCCCCTCTTGAGCAGGGGCCTAGGCTGTGCCTCAGCCGATGGGTACAATGGGGACCCAGATCTCCACTATGGAGTCTTCGCTGTGGCCTTTGAACCTCTCACCGTAGTATTCCACCACGTAATGTCCGCCGTCGAGCCTTCGCTCCCCGTATCTATCCCTGTTTTCGTCAATCCAACGATCCATGTCCCGATTTCTGCTGTCGTAGCCTTGAGACACATAGACATCGAATACCGCATAATTGGAGGGAGGTAGCCTTAAAAGGGTAAAGGCGCTGTCCACTTCTTCGTCGGTGACGCAAACGCCCACATGGCAGAGGCAGCGGCCATCTGGATGATAGATGCGGACTTCATAGCCTCCCTTGGAGGCCTTGTTTTTCACACCTACCTTCTTCTCCAGCTCCGAATACTCTTGCCAAAGATCAGCAGTCCTGCTCCCATCGCCGGAAACACCGGCAATGAGCAGCTCTCCCCGTTCGATGATCTTAGGATCCACAAAGAACACCTCCTTCCCCCAGTCGATCTCCAGCCCAGTTCTTTGGGCCTTGGGACCCGTCTTCTCACTCACAAGATAAGTGCAGCGGGCTTCCGCCAAACCGTTTATACCAAAACAAAGCCAGCTCTCCCCTGTGGGGAGTGTTGGCATAGAGCATAGTGTCCACTCCCCCCAGCTCAAAACCTCACCTGTGGTAGAAGCGGCAGGTTGCCAGGTTGATCCACAGCCAACCGGGGGATTTTCCCGGCCCTCGCCCACTGCTCCGCGGCTTCCAGAGGCCAGGAAAACCGCTTTGTCGGGATTGCCCATATACTCCCCGTAGTCCACCCGCCTCCACGATGAGCTCCTCCCGCCAAGTCCACCGCCCGCCGGCAAAAGCCGGAACAAGGCGGCCCATGACAAGAAAGGGTTCGTTCAGCGCAGGTTACCTGCGGCTTGAACCTACAGCAGTTCTGATCCACTGCAGCCTATCGGCGATCATCTGCATCATACTGGTTTTCCCCGTACCCCAACCGCCCTGGATGGCGATGGTCATGGGTGTGCTGCAGCTGCAGATAAATCTACTCCTGAATCTGGAACTCACCTTGTACAGTCGGCTCGTCTGTCCAAGCGCAGCACCCCGGCCATGTCCAGTTCCCCAGTCCCCGCTTGGATAGATTCCCTGTATTTGGTATTCGCCAAATCTTGGAAAGAACCTCCCCCGGGGGACCGCTGTTCTGTGCAGCTGCGGCTTCGGTGGCCCGGCGCGGGCCTTTTTCAGTCTAGAAAAGGCGGAAAGCGGCAGTGGAATCGTCCCATGCCGCTTCTTGAGGTCTACCCTGTATACTGGTGGAGCAAGTGTTCCGCATCATTTCCCAGGCATCTCCCATTCGAGCCCACCCTTAGATCCGGAACTGGGAGATCACTTTCTGCAGATCTCCCACCATGCCGGCCACGGCCTCCGCCATACCAGCTATTTCCGTCATGGCCGCCGCCTGCTCTTGGGAAGCGGCAGCCAGGCCCTGGCTGGTGAGATCCATGCTGCTGGACGACTGGGCCACGCCGCGGATCCGCTCCACCATGGCTTCCACATGGGCCAAGATGGAGGCAAAGGCCTGCCGCATCTGTTCCAGGGCCCTATGGCCCTGGGCCACTTCGGCTTGGGTTTCGTTGATGGTGGTCACAGCCCGGTCCACCTCGTTCATGAGGGCACTGTTCATCCCGGCAATCTGCGCGACGGCATCCTGGGTTTGTGCGGCCAGTTTGCGCACTTCCTCCGCCACCACAGCAAAGCCCCGGCCCTGCTCCCCGGCCCTGGCGGCCTCAATGGCGGCGTTGAGGGCCAGAAGGTTGGTCTGGTCCGCCACGTCGGAGATGAGCTCCAGCACCAGCCCCATGCCCTTAGCCGCCTCGGCCACCAGGGTAACCGCATCTTGGGTTTGCTGGGATCTTTCCACGATGCGCTCCATGGCCCCGACGGTGCGCTCCATCTCCCCTTGTCCGCCTGCGGCTACCTCCTTCATTTCCTCGGCGTTGTAGGCCATGGCTTCCGTCTCCTGGCTCACCTTAGAGATTGCTTCGCTGAACTCGCCAATGGAGGAAGCCACTTCCTCAATGGTGGCCGAGTTTTGCTGGCTTGCGGCCCGCAGGTTGTCCCCGGTGGTTGTCGCTTTAGCCGCCATCTCCTGCAGGGACTGGATAATCTGCCGCAGGCCCTGGGTAAGCTCCAGGAAAGAGCGGGCCAGAACGCCCACTTCATCGCCGCGGTCCGCCTCCCTGGCGGAAATTTCTGCCCTGAGGTCGCCTTGGGCGAGGCGTGCCGCATGCTCCGCGGCGCGGGCAATGGGCCTGAGCACACGCCGGGACAAGAAGAGGGAAAGGACGATGGCCGAAGCTGCGCTCACCGCCAGCGCAATCACAAGCACGCTGCTGCGAAAAACGGCGGCTGTCTCTTCCACGATCTTGGGAGAAGCCCCTGTATACAGCATCCCCACAGCCTCGCCGGAGGCGTCCAGGAGGGGTTTGTAGCCCGTCTGGTAGAGTTGGCCGGCCACTTCTGCTTCGCCGTAATAGTCCTCTTTTTTGTCCAGCACCTGTTCCACCACGTAGGGTGCGGCTTGGGTACCCACAGCCCGCTCCCCTTCCCTGAGCACGGTGGTGGTGATGCGCGTATCGCCGCGGAAGATGGTGACCGTGTTTCCGGTGAGACTGGCCAGCCAGTCCACCAGGGCAAAATCACCGTTGAGGAGATGGTCGCCTTTATAAAGCAGTGGGCCTTCACCCCGCCAAGGGCCCGGCAGTTTTTCCTCAAGCAGTTCAAACATCAAAGCAAGGTCCGAGCGAACCTTGGTCAGCGCCATCTGTTCTGCCTGTTCGTAGATCAGATGCTGGGAAACCAGAAAGATGATCCCGGCTAAAACGATGATTGCTGCCACAACTGGAATGAGCACCTTCCACCTCAAGGAAAGCCGCCGCAACTGCTACCACTCCCTCTACGCTTCTGCTTCGCGTTTGTGATGACTTTCACTTACTCCCACGTAAAAAAAGCGCTGTTGGAAATTTATTCTGCCCCCGCCAAGCATTTTCCTGCCTTAGGACCACCACAGAAAAACGCACCCCGCTGCCTGGCTTCAGGCCAAGGGCAAGGGTGCGCATCAAATCAGGAGCTGACTCCCACATTCAGAAGCTTAACGACTTCTAGCCCACCTTCGCGCCGGGAAAACCGCCGTGAAGGAGAGCTACGGTTTACCCTGCTTAAGGGCGATAGTAGACCCGAGTTGGCCCCGAAGTCACTGAGAAGGAGTAACCATCTTGATCAAAATGGACGTAGGCACGCCAGGCGGCATCGTCAGTCAGATTTCCCCCGCCCCGCATCTCACCAGTGAAGGAGAATACTGGTTCCGAGAACTCTTCACTCCA
>DUUE01000167.1 GCA_012841735.1 Bacillota bacterium
AAAAGCTGCCGGTAGCGCGGCCAGAGCGCAATGACACGCTCCCAGTGGATGTCAAAATAATGTTGCAGCAGAAAACGCTTTTCCGCCAGGTTCAGTTCCGCCGCCGGCTTCATGACCTTCAGGTAATAATCCTCCGCGCCGGCCCGGTAAGCCTCCAGCTGCTGCAAGAGGGACGGTGTAATGTTGAAAGTTTGCCTGATCTCCGGGTGGCTGCGCAGGATGGCGGCCATTTGGTAGTAGTCTTTGGCGGCATGCAGGCGCACCCAGGGCATAATAAATTCTTTTTTCCCCGTATCCAGGTAAAAAGGCTGGTGCTGATTCCAAACAAATGCTATAAAAAGCGTCATCTGTTTGCCTCCCTTATCAGTTCCTCCAGGGACTGCGTGAATGTAACAGCCCACACCGTATCCGGCAAAAGCTTTATTTCCCAGGAAAAAAAGAGGCTTGAGCCCTGATATACCCGTTCCATGCCGGCCTCGGACTGGGAAACCGTCTCCAAAGGCATGCGCCAGACTGTCGCAGGCCGGTCAAAACGGAACATGGCGGCAAGACCCAGCCATTCATCCACCAGGCCGAAACGGTTCACTTGCGCCAGGATACCCCGGGAGGCAAGGTTGCGTTCAATCAATTTCTGACCGGGGGCATGGTAATAACGGTCCGCCGCTTTCCCCGCCAGAAAAGTAAGATTAAATTCAACGGCAAAGATAATGCCGAGCGGCTCCTTCCCCATGTTCTGCAGCTCATAATCAAAAGAGATTTCTCCGCTTTGCGGCAAGTAAGACAAAGCTTTTCTTACTGTTACCGGATAGTGCCGTGCCCTCAAGCTTCCCCGCCCCTGCCGCTCCAGCAGCAGGCAGGCTTTTTTGTCCGCCGCAAGCTGCTTCAGCTCATAGGTGCCACAGACAAAATCCCCCGCTTCCGCCTGCGCCGCATCCGGGCTGTCCAGTACAGTCCCCGGCGGGTAAAAATGGTCCAAAAGGGAAAGACGCCTGTAGGCATCGTAAACTAAAAATCGTTCCAAACCTGCTTCCTTGACACGCGTTATATGATGAATTGACCGCGCTTCCTCCGTTTCGCACAATCCTTGTGCCCGTTCATAAAGATCGCAGTGATAAGGCTCCCTGCGCCGTGTCAGGACATCCAGCAGGTTAAAACGCCGCGGTTTGAAATCCAGCTCCAGCAGAGAACCGCCGGCTGCCGGTGCCAGGACAAAATTCAGTTCCGGGCCGGAAACAATTACTTCTTCCCTGCCGTCATAATCAAAATCTTTTTGTTCCACCGCAAGCCAAGGCTCCCTTGGGTGCAGAACCCTGTCCGCCAGCTCTTCCGCGGCAATGAGGCGGCTGTAAATTGCAGAACGAAGAAAATTGAGATAAAGGCCGCCAAAGACGCCATGCCAGTAAGCACAGTTGCATTGTCCCGCCCAGAGGTATTCCTGTGCCTTTTTTTTCTGCGGACCTTCCGGCAGCAATTGTATTTTTTCCCGCACATGGAGCATTTTTTTGTGCAGCTGGTTGCTTTCCGGGTAACGGGTAAAAAAGTTGCGCCAGGATCCGCCTGACCATTCCTCCATTTCACGGTAGGAACCGGCGGGAAGATAAACTAGCCCCGCGGGCGGCCGGCTGTGGAGAAATTCGCTGAAAGTGGTAACAACCAGCCAGTCGCTGTTTTCGGATAACAAGGTAAAAAATTTTTCCAGCCATTTTTTTTCGTAGACATGTTTGGCTGTTCCCGGCCAGGAGCCGAATTTTTCCCCGTCATCGGCCAGCACAACCACCCGGTCGCCTTGCGGCGTGGCTGCATCCGCCAGGTAGTCAAGTGTTTCCTTGGGATCGGCGAAAGGAATTAAATAGCGCAGTTTTTCACTGATGGGGAAAAGAAAAAGTTTTTCGCCGCCCTCTTCCGTCAGGTAATAATGCATTGTCTGCTCCTCTGTAAAGCCGGCTTTTTTAAAAACAGCATCATCCAGCACCGTATATTTGATGCCGGCCCCGGCCAGCGGGGCGGCAAGCTGCGGTTCCCAAATACGCTCCGCCAGCCATGCTCCCGCCGCATCAACCTGAAAATTCTCCCGCAAAAAGCGGCTTAATTTTTTGATCTGGCCGATTTTATCCTCATCGGGTATCATCACCAGGATCGGCTCATAAAAAGCGCCTCCCATCAGCTCCAACTGCCCCGCCGCCAGCAGTTTCCGCAGCCTGTCGAGAAAAGCGGGCCGCTGCTCTGCCAGCCAGCGCAGCAGGATGCCGGAATAATGCTGGACTACTTTGATTTTGGGGAAGCGTTCCAGCATACCGAGAAACGGTTCGTAAGCCGCCGCATACGCCTGGGCAAAGACCTCGGGCAAATTGCCTTCCGGCTGATGGTTATGGAGGGCAAGGATGAGCTGGATTTTCCTTTTCACGGTAAAACCTCCCCCGTAACGGCTGGAACCGGTGCCTGCAGGTTTTCCGTGACAAAAGGAAGCCTGACCGGGGCGGCCCCCCGGTAGACTTGCAAATAGAGAGCGGCCGCAGCAGCATGGCTGAAATGACGGCCGGCAATATTTTGGGCCTTCTGTCTTGCGACAAGCACTTGCCGCGGGCTTAATTGCAGCCTGGCTGCGGCCATCCTCAGCACTCCGGGCCAATCATCCTGCCGGTAGGACAACCAGAACTGCTCCCCCTCACCACCGCCTGCCAAAAGCAGGCATTCCGCAGCGCTGCCGGCCGGCACCAACGGCAGGCAGCCGGAAGCCATGGCCTGAACCAGGCGCTGCAGACCCTTGCAATCCTGTGTTACCAGGTAAAAATCTGCGGCGGCAAAGAGTTCGCGACGCTCCGCCGGAGATGCCGGCTCCGGCATACAGGCAACGCCTTCCACCCGGGGCGGGAGTTCACTTTTTTTTGCCGTCACCACGACGGCAAAACTTCCGGTACCAAACAGTTCCTCTTTTTTACGGCGGCGCGCCTCTCCCAGTGAGACCTGCTCCGCCCAGAACAGCGTATCGGTATACGGTTTGCCTTTCACATACCGGCCGGGAAAATTGCAGAAAAATTCTTTCCACAAACGGACATCTCCCGTTTCGTCCACCAGGTAGCCGGCACAGGCCGCCGCCAGCTGTTCCGTGTAAAGGTACTCGCCGGCCGCCGGGCATGCAGGAGGCAACTGTATACCCAGGCCGGTAAAATCTGCTTTGTTCTGTTTTGTCTCCTGCAAGCGGCGGACGGAGTAAACATATGGAAGGCGCAGGTACTGCCGGCACAGCAGGGCTGTTACGGCATCCGTGGCGGAAAAAAGATGCAAGAGATCAGGCCGGCAACCGGCTGCAACAAGTTTGCCGATGGTTGCCGCCACTGCCGCCGCATATGGTACTGCCTGTCCGGCTGAAACAAAGAAAATTTGCAGCTTGTCCGTCTGCTTGCGCAGAAAAACAGTTACCGGAACCAGCTGCCGGGCCCACGCGACATAAAAGGCGGCATATTTTTCTGCTCCCTCTTCTTCCCCGCCCTCGGTAAAAAGCAGGCATTCGGCGCCGGCGCCTGCAAGCTCGCCGGCCAGGCGAAAAAATGCCAGCCGTGTCGTCTCGCTTTGTGTCCTGGGTACCATCAGCGCAATTCTCATCAAAAACCTCCGCTTGCTGCAGGCCTGGAGTGTTGACAGCCAAAATACAAGCATAGCTTGCCACAATACCGCCATTCTATGCAAAAACGGCAGATCTTAAGGTTTGCGGTTATAAGATCGGAATGCACAGGCAATACTAATATCTGTGCTTTCTCACTCACGCACGGAAAAACTTCAGCTGCTGGTAGGGAGGCCCTTATGCAAGCACCTGACCGCCTTGAACTGAATGCCGGCTCCAGCTTGCCCGCTGCCTACGGTGTAGACCGGCTGGTAATCCTGCCGCGGGACCCGCACACTCTTTTTGTTTACTGGGAAATCACGCCGCTGCACGAACAAGAGCTGCGCAACCTTTACCCGGACCGTTGGGAAGCCGGGAAAACTGTCCTCGTTGTTTTTTCGCCGGATTGCGGCTGCCGGAAAAGCACCGAAATTCCACCGGGGACGGATAACTGGTATTTTAACGGTCTTGCTGCAGACTGCCTTTATCGTGCCGAGCTGGGCCGCATGCTTGGCGACGGCACTTTTGTCTCCCTCGCCGTCTCCAATACTGTGAGAACACCGCGCAACTCTCTCTCTGCCGTCATTGACCCGCGCTGGCGCATGTTTGCTTTCTGGCAGCACCGCTACCGGCGCCGCCTTGTGGGAGGCTATTCTTCTGCGGAATTTACACCTCTTGACTGCGGCTTACAGAAGGAGGATTAAGGTGAGTAAAGGCTACCTGGCACTGGTCTTGCACGCGCACCTGCCCTACGTCCGTCATCCTGAATATACATATTCGCTGGAAGAAAAATGGTACTTTGAAGCTCTGACGGAAGCATACCTGCCCCTCTTGGCTGTTTTCTCCCGCCTGCATGAGGACGGTATCCCTTTCCGGATCACCATCTCCATTTCCCCCACCCTGGCCGCCATGTGGCGTGATAACTACCTCAAGGAAAAATACCATGCTTATCTTACCAGGTTGCTGTACTTGGCCGACAAGGAAGTAATCCGCACTGCCGGCGACGCCGCCTTTGCACCTTTGGCTAGAATGTACCGTTTCCGTTTGCAGCAGGCTTATTACGATTATTTTGAACACTACCAGGGTGACCTGGTCGCCGCTTTCCGCAACTTGGCCGAAACAAAAAAAGTGGAATTGATCACTTCCGCAGCCACCCACGCCTATCTGCCCCTCCTTTATACACAGCCGGAGGCGGTTTATGCCCAGCTCAGCCTTGCCGTAGAACAGCATACGGAACTTTTCGGCTCTCCGCCCCGCGGCATCTGGCTGCCCGAATGTGCCTATGATTACGGCCTGGACGAGCTCTTGGCGGAACTGGGAATCAACTATTTTTTCCTTGCTGCGCACGGTATCTATTATGCCGTCCCGCGCCCTGCCTACGGCACTTTCAGTCCAATTATCACTCCCGCCGGCGTGGCCGCTTTCGGCCGGGACGAAGAAACAGGCAAACAGGTCTGGAGTAAAACGGAAGGCTATCCGGGAGATTTTACCTACCGTGATTTTTACCGCGATATCGGGTATGACCTGCCCCTTGACTATATCGGGCCGTATATCCACCCCGACGGCATTCGTGTCCACACCGGCTTTAAGTATTACCGCATCACCGGTAAGACAGCTCATAAAGAACCTTATGACCCCAAGGCGGCACAAAAAAAACTGGCTGAACACGCGGGCAATTTTATGTTTAACCGCGAACGCCAGATAGAATATGCAGCCGGCCGGATGAACCGCCCGCCCATCGTGGTGGCGCCGTATGATGCCGAACTTTTTGGACACTGGTGGTATGAAGGCCCGGCTTGGCTGGAAGACTTTTTCCGCAAAGCGCATTGTGACCAGGAGATTTTCACCACCATTACTCCCAGTGAATACCTGCAGCTGGGACTGCCTTTGCAGGAAGCACAGCCGTCCGCCTCCAGCTGGGGAAATCACGGCTACCATGAGGTGTGGCTTAACCGGAGCAACGACTGGCTTTACCGCCACCTGCACATGGCGGCGGAGCGCATGATCAGGGTGGCCGGCGATTTCCCCGACGCCCGGGGCCTTAAGCGGGACGCCCTTAACCAGCTGGGACGGGAGCTCCTGCTGGCCCAGGCGAGTGACTGGCCTTTTATTATGACGGCAGGTACCATGGTGGAATACGCCAAACAAAGGGCGGGGGACCACCTGATCCGCTTTAACCGCCTGCTGGAGCAGCTTTATCACAATCAGATTGATGAAACATGGCTGCGCAAGCTGGAAGCGGCAGACAATATTTTCCCCTTCCTTGATTATCATATTTTTGCCTCGCACCGCCGGACGGAAAAAGTCAGGCAGTCTTTCTACTAAAAAATTCAGGACAAAAGGACACGATCATGGGCAAATTCGGCGCCGCTGGCCTGCCCGAAACGCTGCAGCAAGTCTTCAACGGTGAGCTTTTGCTTGGCTTCACCCTCAATATCCAGCAAAATCCGGCCTTCATGCATCATAACCAGGCGGTTGCCAAAGCGGATGGCATCCCGCATGTTATGTGTCACCATCAGGGTGGTCAGTTTTTCCTGCCTGATAAATTTATCAGTTAAAGCCAGCACTTTGACGGCGGTCTTGGGATCCAGGGCCGCCGTATGTTCATCTAAAAGCAAAAGTTTCGGCCGCTTCAGGATTGCCATCAGCAGTGTGACGGCCTGCCGCTGGCCGCCGGAAAGCATGCCTACTTTGACGTTCAGGCGATTTTCCAAGCCCAGCTCCAGCCGGCTTAACAGCGTCCTGTACAATTCCCGTTCTTTGCCGGAAATGCCCCACTTCAGCGTGCGCTTTTGCCCCCGGCGAAAAGCAAGTGCCATATTCTCTTCAAGCCACATATTGGCCGCGGTACCCTCCATCGGATCCTGGAAGACACGCCCCAGGATGCCGGCGCGTTTATGCTCCGGCAGTTTGGTCACGTCCCTGCCGTCAATAATGATGGAGCCGGCATCAACTTCATGCACACCGGCTATGCAGTTTAGCAAAGTAGACTTGCCGGTACCGTTGCCGCCGATTAAGGTAACAAAATCGCCCTCTTTCAGGTGGAGGTTTACATTATGCAAAGCCATTTTCTCATTTACCGTGCCCCTGTTAAAAGTTTTAAACACTCCGTTTACCGCGAGCATTTTCCACTCCCCCTTTCAAACCGGTCACAACGGGCCGCAGGTAAGACTTTAATTCGGGCAGTGACAGGGCCAGGGCCACTGTTATGGCGGTAAACAATTTCAGGTCATTGGCAGGCATGCCCAGTTCCAGGACAAAAGCAATGATAACCCGGTAGGTAATGGCGCCCAAAACCAGGGAAATAAGGCGGCTGAAGAAACTGTTTTTGCCAAAAAGCACTTCCCCGATGATCACCGATGCCAAACCAATGACAATAGAACCGATCCCCATTTGAATATCGGCAAAACTTTGCTGCTGGGCAATAAGTGCGCCGCTCAATGCCACCAGGCCGTTGCTGATGACCAGTCCCAGCATTATCATATTACCCGTATTAATCCCCTGGGTCCGGGACATTTGGGGGTTATCTCCCGTAGCCCGGATGGCACAGCCGACCTCCGTCCCGAAAAACCAGTAAAGAATACAGATAATGGCCGGCACACAAAGCAGCCCCAGGGCTATCACAGGAACAAGGTGGCCGATACCCGCATCCGCAAAGAGCGGAAGCCGGGACAAACCGCCAAAAACTGTATAGACGGTGTCCAGCCGCAGCAAAGACAAGTTGGCTTTGCCGAGAATGCGCAAGTTTATTGAATAGAGGGCAATCATGGTCAAAATACCGGAGAGCAGTGCCGGTATTTTTAATTTGGTATGCAACAGGCCGGTGACAAGCCCTGCCGCCATTCCTCCCAGGATGGCCAGCAGGGTTGCCGCATAAGGGTTCATACCGCCGATGATTGCCCGGGCGGCAATTGCAGCGCCCATGGCAATGGTTCCCTCCACTGTCAAGTCCGCCATGCCAAGGATGCGGAAGGAAAGATAAACGCCGATTGTCATTACAGCCCATAAAAGGCCCAGCATGACGGCAGCTAAAAGAATCTGTAACATTTTTACCAACTCGTTTCTGCTTGGTTGTTATTGCGAAAAGAAGGCATTTTATTTCTCCAGATAAATTACATATTGCTGCAAGTCGGCCGGAATCTCCAGGCCTATTTCCGCCGCCACATCTCCGTTAATGGCAAATTCATACTCGGTAGATCTTTCAATGGGCATATTGGCCGGTTTTTCCCCGTCTTTCAAAATCCGGAGAGCCATCAAACCGGTCTGGTAGCCAAGGTCATAATAGTTGATCCCCAGGGTGGCCATGCCGCCGTTTTCCACCATGCCGGCTTCACCGCAGATGACGGGAGTTTTCGACTGGGAAGTGACACCGTGCACCACGGGCATGGCGGAAGCAAAAATATTGTCTGTGGGAATATAGATGGCGTCGCATTTCTCCACGATGGCCTGTGTCGCCTGCTGCACTTCATTTGAGTTGGAAACGGTCACTTCCGTGTAAGTAAGACCAAGTGCCTCGATTGCTTCCCGTGCCAGCTTGGCCTGGACAATGGAGTTGTCTTCACTGGAAGTGTAGAGGACGCCCACCGTTTTTGCATTTGGCACAAGCTTTACCAGGAGGTCAATTTGTTCTTTGACGGGGTTCATGTCTGTGGTCCCGCTTACATTGCCCCCCGGCTTTTCATTGGAATCGGCCAGCCGGGCAGCGACGTAGTCCGTAATGGCCGTCCCCAGGATGGGAATATCCTTGGTCTTGCCGGCCACGGCCTGGGCTGCAGGCGTGGCTATGGCCAGGATTAAATCCACTTTCTTGCTGACAAAACGGTCGGCAATCGTTGTGGCGTTGGACTGGTCGGCCTGGGCATTATGGTAATCAAGCACAATCTTTTCGCCGTCCTTGTAACCGTTGTCCGCCAGGGCAGCAATAAAACCCTCCCTGGCTGCATCCAGAGCCACATGCTCAACATACTGGATGATCCCAATGGTAAATTGATCGCCGCCCCTCCTGCCCGAGCAGCCTGTTGTGGCGAGCAAAACAACCGCCACAAGTACAATGGCAACAGTTTTCAGCAAAGCTTTCATTTTATTCCCTCCATAATGTTTAGTAAAATAAATTCGCCCCTGCTTAACAGGGGCGAATTGTTAGTTCGCGGTACCACCTTGTCTTCGCTGCCAAAGCAGCCTCAGCGGGCAACAATCATTGCCCCCCGCGGTAACGGGCGGAACCGGCACAGCCTACAGGGCACAAAGCCGTTCAGTGTGCGGCTGCGGGATGAATTCACAGCGCCGTACCTGCTTTCTTTCACCAAACGAAAGCTCTCTGTAAGGATCCGGACTTGCTGCTACTACTTCCCGGTCATTGCCTTTTTGGTTTAATCACTATAATAGGGGAAGGAATTGTTTTTGTCAACAGGAAATTTTTTTTACCGGGCTATTTGCATTGTAATTGTTTTTCAGTCAAGCGTTACGCCTCCGGTTCCCATACCGGTGCAGTGCCAATAACCATTACCGTCCCGGTCAAGCCGAAATTCAAAGCCTAATATAATCCAGCCTTCATAGGCACCTGTGCCAGAAGTATAATCGAACGCCCACCAATGAGGACTGTCATACTGCACCGGTTTTACTGCAAAACTGCACTTGAAGGCAAATTTATCCTTGTTTCCTCCTTCCTCGGCAAGAAAGACGTTTAGCTGCAGTACATCAAGGTCAGTAATCTTTGCGCCATTACCTGCAGACAGGTTTTTCTGCTGGGAGGCGTAGTTTTCCATGAACTGATAAGCTATGTTTTCAAAATCTGTCTCTGTGGTATAAAAAGAGGGTGTGTTCCAAAAAGCGCTTTCTATGCCGTCAAATTCGGATCGCATGACAGCAAAAATATTGCTGCTATTGATCTTTCAAGACCTGCAACATGAGGGGAGGACGTAGTTTTAAAAATCGCCAGAAATTCATCAGAACTGTCCTTAGTGAAACTTCCAAATTGAATAGTTTGAAGTTTTAGTAATTCTGCATCAGATTCCATCCAATTATCACTTGTTAAGTCGATTTGAGATTTCAACTGTGCTTCCATAGCAAACACAGGGGTTTCCTGCTTTGAGCTTTGTACAACCACAGTAAAAGAAGGCCATTCCGATAATGATTAAAATTAATTGAAGAGTATATTCTTTTATGATCATATTTGAAATTCCTCCTGATTGATATTCAATATTCTGCCTGTCAATTATGGAGTGACAGGGCAAAACAGACTGACAGGGCTCCAAGATCCCTGCGGGTGAGAAAAACAGCAACACTAATTCCTGTTACAACAACGACTACGCCCTTGGACAGCTTTGTTTGCAATAATAGCTGTTTTTTATTTTTCCGCAGCATGGAAAATTACCGGGGAGAGATTGCGGTAGTTGCATGTTTTACCGGAAACTAAGGAGCAAACAATAAAAACAAATTTAGTGCGTGACAAAACTCCTCCTTCTTCGTTATAGAGGTGAAAGGAAGGTGAGGAGCTTGCTTTCCCCCGGACGGAACTGAAACAGAAAAGTGAAACAGAACTGATTCTCCTGGCCAGGACAAACCGGGCGGCTTTTGGCGAACTGTATGAGCGCACTGTGGACAAAGTATACACTTATCTTTATTACCGCACAGGCAGCAAAGCCCAAAGCGAGGATCTGGTTTCGGCAACATTTTTGAAAGCACTGGAAAATATTGACCGCTTCCGGCCCAAGAGCGGCGGTTTTACCACATAGCTGCTGCGGATTGCCCGCAACCTCCTGTATGACGACTACAGGAAAAACAACCGCATCAGACAGCTTGCCTCCGGAGAAAGAGAGACCGATCCCGGTGCCATGCCGGAAGAGGCGGTCATCCGCAGCGAAGCTGAAGCTGCGCTGCAGAAATTCATTGCCGCCCTGCCGGAACTGCAGCGGGAAGCAATTATCCTTAAATATACCTTTGCTTTAAAAAATAAGGAGATTGCTTCCGTCTTAGGGAAAAGTGAAACGGCGGTCAGCAGCCTGCTGCACCGTGCCATGCAATCCCTGCGAAATGAGGTGAACACACATGGCTTACAAGGGTGAAAAAGAATTGGCAGAAGCTCTCAGAAAAGCATTTCCTCTCCGCAAGGCCCCGGAACCGTTCAGACAAAAATTAAAACAGGAGTTGTCACAAATGCAAATAAGACAGAAGAAAAACAACCTGCTGAAAGCAGCGGCCGCCATTGCCGCCGTCTTCATCCTGGTTTTAGCCCTCCAGTCCCTGGATGTACTGCCCCCCAACGGGCAAAATAACCCGCAAACGCCTAAGACCCCGAATTCTCCTCTCGAGCCGCCGGTTAACCTTCCTGCCCTGCCCCCGCTCACAGCCACAGGGCCGATTACGGGAGGCGCTTCACCGGGCCCCGGTTTTGAAGTGGAACTGACGTATGAAAGAGGACCTTTAAATGCGCTGCCCACCGAAGCTAAAGCTTTCCGCTTTCGGGCAGTTCCCTTCAGCGAAGAAGCCCTTGCGGCGGCTGCCGCCAAGTTGGGCATCACAGGTGAAATAACTGAAGAGCTCTGGCAGGACAGCAAAACGTACCAGATCGGAGATCCCGAAAACGGAATGATGATCATTTTCCCCAACGGGTATTACAGCTATGCCCGCCCCCTGCCGGCAGAGCTGCAGGGACAAAGCCTGCCGGCAGAAAAAGAAATCATTCAGGCAGCCAGGGAATTCCTGATCAAAATAGGCATCGACCCTGCAAAAGCCGCAGCAAAAAAAGTAGAACTGCCTGAAGCCGGCTCTTATTATTCCCTGGCTCACGTTACTTTCATCCCGAAAGAACCGGGCCCGCAAATCAGTATTTCACCCTTTGCCCGGATTCAGGTTGCCCCCGGCGGTGAAGTTCACAATGCCGGCTGGGTCTGGCCGACAGAAGCGGAGAGCAGTGAATCCTATCCCCTGCGCACTGCAGAGGCAGCCTGGCAGGATATTGAGGACGGCAAAGGGATCATTGCCATCAGCTACGACCAGGTGCCGGGCCCTGTTGAAGGGGTCATTGCAGAAGGCCACGGCAAAATCGAAGAAAACTTTATTGGCTACATCCTCACCTACGACCAAGACTATAATGTTGTGATGCAGCCTGTGGCGGCCTTCCGCGGCACTGCAACTTTTGCAGACGGCACCAGTGTTCCCTTCACGGTTTATACTAAAGCCATAGATCCCGGGTATTATGAACAGTAAGTCCCGGCAAATAAAAAGCCCTCTGCGCAAAGCTTTGCGCAGGGGGCTTTTTTCTCTATACTAACCAAAGGCAACCGTTTATGGGCAGAAACTCCGCCCGGGAAATCTGCCGCTAATGGGCGGCTGCATTGGTAATGGTTACAACCATACTGACTTCGCCTGCAGCCCGGGCTGTGCGAAACATCCCTTTCAGGCTTTCCCAGATTTGCTCCTCATCCCCCTCAAGATGTGTGCTCATGGAGCCCACATGATAGTCCACACCATAATTATGCAGTGATTCAATGGACTGGTTGATCACGGCTCCCGACTGCCCTGTTTTCAGCGGGTAAATGGAAACTTCAGCACACAGCACTTTCATCACCTCCGCCTTTATTGTTTGCGGAAGGTGACGGCAATATGTGCTGCCTGCCTCCGGTTACTTTTTCAGGTCTTTTTGGTACTGCCTGATTTTCTGTGCATACATATCTGTCAGTTCCGCGGCCGCTTCGGTAGAATAGCCTTCACTGTAAATACGGTAAACAGGTTTATCCGAATCGGGCAGCACAAGGGCCCAGCCCTGCCCGTGCCTGACCTTGACCCCGTCCAGCAATTCCACGTCGCTGTCCCTTGTTTCTTCA
>DUUE01000423.1 GCA_012841735.1 Bacillota bacterium
AACCTCCCCGCAGCAGGGAGTACTCTCTAACATTTCAGTTATTTTATGTTTAAAAGTAAAATGGCCTCTAGGTTTTGCTTCCTAAAGGCCATTTTTGTCTACAGTCTGAACAGGCCTCCTGGGCCTGTTTTGCTCACTTCCGGTTCACCCGCGCCTGCCCGGCTGCAGCCACTGCAGGAGACAGCGCCTGTAGATGGTAAAGATGCCCGCCCTCCGGATCTCGCAGGCGGGAACCAGCTCAACCCGTCCCAGTTCTTCTCCCTCCTGCGACCTGACGACCAGGCTGCCCACCGCTTCCGCGGCCGACAGGGGGGCAGGCAGGCGCCCGGCCAGCTGCAGTTCCCGGACAAAATCCCTGCCTGTCCCTTTCTCCACCAGCAGTGCCAGGTCATCCCGGGCCAGGATTTTCACCTCTGTCTCCGTGCCTTTGTCCACCGGCACCGTGGCCAGCACTTCCCCTTTTTTCACTATGGGCACACTTTCATAATTGGCAAAGCCAAAGTTCAGGAGTTCCCGTGCTTCAGCAAAAAGGGCGGGGCGTCCCGGCGCTTTCATAATCACGGCCAAAAGCCTTGTCTCACCGCGTTTGGCCGTGGCGGCAATGCAGTTGCCGGCTTCAGTGGTATAACCTGTTTTCAGCCCGTCCGCACCCTCATAAAAGCGGACCAGGTTGTTGGAGTTGCTTAAATAAACTCCCTCTTCCTTTTTGATTTTGCCCCTGAGGAATTCTTCATCCATCCAGATGCTGGCCCATTCCAGCACTTGGGGATACTTCAGGAGTTCCAGGGACATCAGGGCGATATCATGGGCGGTGGTGTAGTGGTTTTCGTCATGCAGGCCGTGGGGGTTGACAAAATTGGTGTCGTGCATCCCCAGTTCCCTGGCCCTGGCGTTCATCTGCTCCACAAAAGCCCCGGCGGAACCGGCCAGGTATTCGGCCATGGCCCAGGCGCCGTCATTGGCGGAGCCCACCACAATGCCGATCATTAAATCCTCAAAAGATATGCGGTCACCCGGAGAGAGAAAAATCTGGGAACCGCCGTGTGCCGCCGCTTCTTCACTGACAGGAATCATGTCTGCCAGTGAAACTTTCCCGGCTTCCAGCGCCTCCATGGCCAAAAGCATGGTCATGATTTTGGTCACACTGGCCGGGTAAAGTTTTTCCCGGGCATTGTTTTCATACAGAACTTTTTTGCTGCCCACGTCCAGCAAAAGCTGTGAAACGGAAGTAAAGTTAAATTCCGTGGCGCATGCCGGCCCGGCCGCCTGCAGGACAAGCAGCACAACCAGCAGCAGGACCAAGAGTTTCGTGCGCATTGGCATTCCTCCCAGCATAATTATCCCTGCTCCTAGTTTTTGGCGTTGGCAAAATAATATACCGGCCGGCGGCCGGCAGAGGTGCAAAATTCTCAGGCGATGCGCCCCAGGATGAGAGGCCCGGCAGGCGGTTTTTCCCGGCTGAACGCAAAGGCGGACTGCAAATGAGCGGCCGCCTGTTTCAGCCTGTGCGGGTCGCTGCAGAAAAGATCGGCAAGCTGCTCCCCCGCCTCGGCAAAGTCGCCCGTTTTTTTATGGAATTTAATACCGGCGGTCAGGTCCACGGCGTCTCCCTTCTTTTCCCTCCCCGCACCCAGCATCACGGCCGCTTCTCCCACCCGGCGGGCATCCAGCCGGCTGATGTAGCCGCCCTCCGCCGCAAAGACGGCGCGGGTGGCGGCCGGAACACCAAGCAGTTCGGGCCGGTCCGTCACCTCCGGGTCGCCTCCCTGGGCGGCCACGAAACGGCGGAACATGGCCAGCGCTTCTCCCCCGGCAAGCAGTGTCGCCAGGCGTTCCCTGGCTGTGGCCGGGTCCGTCTCTTTCCCTGTCGCCAGCAGTATTTCCGTCCCCAGGGCCAGGCACAGCTCCTGCAGGTCATGTGGCCCCTCACCCTTCAGGGCGGCGATTGCTTCCAGCACTTCAATATGGTTGCCCACCGCATAGCCCAGGGGCTGCTCCATGGAGGTCAAAAGCGCCACTGTCCGGCGCCCCAGGCCGTTGCCGATCATGACCATCAGGCGGGCCAGTTCCCGGGCTTTTTCCCTGCCGGCAAAAAAGGCGCCGCTGCCTGTTTTCACATCAAGCACAATACTTTGGGCACCGGCGGCAATTTTTTTGCTCATCACGGAAGAAGCGATCAGCGGGAGGCTGTCCACGGTGGCGGTCACATCCCGCAGGGCATACAGTTTGCCGTCCGCCGGGGCCAGCTCCGGCGTCTGCCCGGTCAGGGCGATACCCAGTTCCTCCACCTGCCGGGCAAAAACGTCCCGCGGCAGGTCAGTCCTGAAGCCGGGAATACAGGAAAGCTTGTCAATGGTGCCGCCGGTATGGCCAAGCCCCCTGCCTGACATTTTGGCGACGCGCACACCGGCCGCGCCCAAAAGAGGCAGGAGGACAAGGGTGGTTTTGTCGCCCACCCCGCCGGTGGAATGTTTGTCCGCCACAAAGTCAAGTCCGGAAAAATCAAGCCGCTCTCCCGACTGTGCCAGGGCAGCGGTGAGGGCCACCGTTTCCTCACTGTTCATGCCGCGAAAATAAACGGCCATCAGCAGCGCCGCCGTCTGGTAATCGGGAATTTCCCCGGACATGCAGCCGTCAATCCAGTGTTTGATTTCCGCCTCCGTGAGCGGCAGCCCGTTTTTTTTCTTCTCCAGAATATCGGTCATGCGCATTTTTACTATCCCAGCTCCCGGACAAAGGATTCACCGTGCTCCAGGGGTTCCGCCCCCAAAAGTTCCGCCACGGTCTGCCCCACATCGGCAAAGGTGCTGCGTATTCCCAGCGGCCCCGGCCTGACCTGCCGGCCGTAGACTAAAAGGGGCACATATTCCCGCGTATGATCCGTATGGGGATAAGTCGGGTCGCAGCCGTGGTCC
>DUUE01000389.1 GCA_012841735.1 Bacillota bacterium
CTGTGCCTGTCGCTGGTTTATAAGAAGCAGGGCAAGTGGCGGGAAGCTGCCGGGATCTGGGGCAAATTGGTACGTACCGGCCGGGGCGGCCCGCTGCCTTACCTGGAGCTGGCCAAGTATTATGAACACCGGGAGAAAAATTACCGGGCCGCGCTGGCCATGACGGAATACCTGCTGGATGTGCACTCCGGGCTTGGGCAGCCTGCCGGGCAGCTGCACCCGGCGGCACTGCGTTATCGCCGGGAAAGACTGCGGCGCAAAGCGGACGGCCTGTCCACCGGAGACGGATATGTGATGAATGAAGAATAGCACTGCCAGGGCCAGGGGCAGTGTTTTTCTGTAGCCGAATGTAAATTATAATTATTACGGAAATAATTGTGGCATTTCTTTGCAGTTATCTATACAATAAACTTTAAAAGATATGTAAAAGAGGGATGCATAGTGCCAAAAAGAGAAGACATCCGGAAGCTGCTGATTATCGGGTCAGGCCCCATTGTGATCGGACAGGCTGCGGAGTTTGATTATTCCGGCACCCAGGCCTGCAAGGCGCTGCGCAGGCTGGGCTATGAAATTGTTCTGGTCAATTCCAACCCGGCCACAATTATGACGGATCCGGGGATGGCGGATATTACATATATAGAACCTTTAAATGTGGACCGGCTGACGGAAATTATCAAAAAAGAACGCCCCGACGCCCTACTGCCCAATCTGGGCGGCCAGTCGGCGCTTAACCTGAGCATCGAACTGGCTAAAAAAGGTGTGCTGGAGCAATACGGCGTGGAAGTAATCGGAGTTCAGCTGGACGCCATTGAACGCGGGGAAGACCGGATTGCCTTCAAGGAAAGCATGCAGAAACTGGGGATTGAAATGCCCAAAAGCAAGCCGGCTTTTTCCGTGGCGGAAGCGGAAGCAATTGCCCAGCAGCTGGGCTACCCCGTAGTTATCCGGCCCGCCTATACCATGGGCGGAACCGGCGGCGGACTGGTTTATAATGTGGAAGAACTGCGGGTTGTTGCTTCCCGTGGCATTGCCGCCAGCATGGTGGGCCAGATTCTGGTGGAAGAATCTGTCCTGGGCTGGGAAGAGCTGGAACTGGAAGTGGTCCGCGATGCCAAAAACCGGATGATAACCGTCTGTTTCATTGAAAATGTGGACCCTGTCGGCGTCCATACGGGAGATTCCTTTTGTGTTGCCCCCATGCTCACCATCAGCCAGGAACTGCAGGAAAAGCTGCAGCGGTATGCATATGCCATTGTGGAAGCAATCGGCGTCATTGGCGGGACCAATGTCCAGTTTGCCCATGACCCTGAAACGGGCCGTGTGGTGGTGATTGAAATCAATCCCCGCACCTCCCGTTCCTCGGCACTGGCATCCAAAGCCACCGGCTTTCCCATAGCCCTGATTTCATCCATGCTTGCCGTCGGACTGACACTGGACGAGATCCCTTACTGGCGGGAGGGAACACTGGACAAGTATACACCGTCCGGGGAGCACGTGGTAGTTAAATTCCCGCGCTGGGCCTTTGAAAAATTTAAAAGTGCGACGGACAAGCTGGGCACACAGATGAAGGCCGTGGGCGAAGTGATGAGCATCGGCAAAACTTACAAAGAGGCACTGCAAAAAGCGGTCCGTTCCCTGGAAACAGGCAGGTACGGCTTCGGTTTTGCCGGAGATTACCACCGGCGCCCGCTGGCCGAATTGCTGGCCATGCTGGCGGAGCCCGCCAGTGAACGCCATTTTATCTTGTATGAGGCATTGCGCAAGGGGGCAACTGTGGAACAACTGCACCGCCTGACCAGGATTAAACCCTGGTTTTTGGAGCAAATGCGGGAGCTGGTATTGCTGGAGGAGGAAATACTGCAGTACAAAGGTGGCCGGCTGCCCGACGAGTTGTTAATCCGCGCCAAAACGGACGGTTTTGCCGACCGTTACCTGGCCAAACTCCTGGATGTCCCGGAAAAGGAAATCAGGGACCGCCGCCTGGCTCTGGGGATAACCGGTTCCTGGGGAGCCGTCCCCGTCAGCGGCGTGGAAAATGCTTCCTATTATTATTCCACCTATCACGGGGGGGAGCGGCTTGCCGGCAGTAACACACCAAAAGTCATGATCCTGGGAGGCGGGCCCAACAGGATCGGCCAGGGAATTGAATTTGACTACTGTTGCGTGCATGCCGCCTTTGCCCTGCGTGATCTGGGCTACGAGACAATAATTGTCAACTGCAACCCGGAGACAGTCTCCACCGACTACGATACTGCGGACAAACTGTATTTTGAACCGC
>DUUE01000111.1 GCA_012841735.1 Bacillota bacterium
ACAATAGTAAAAAGGCCGCACAATTGGTCTATATCATACAATTGTGCGGCCTTTTTTTGTTCTTTGGAAAGCTGCCGCTGCCCGGCAAACTTTATCATTTCTCAAAGAAATTCAGGCGTACCATGTCACCTAAAATACCGACTGCCATATTATATTGTATAAACTGGTAATCGTAATAAGTATCCGACACAGTAATGCAAGCGTGTTGCCGCACCGGCAACAAAGCAGTCAATCTTCCAAGGGATGCAGCTGCTGTTTTGAGCTGTATGAGTTTATTTTTAAAAAGGCAGGAGAGTAGATGATGGAAAGTTGTGTCAGACCGCCTAAAGTTATACATCCGGTTCCGGGTAAAAGTAAAAAACAACAGGTGCCCGCAGGTGTGCAGCTTGTTTGCGGGAAAGCGGTAAGCGCTGTCAGAAGGACAGATGTTTCCCGGGAAAACCTGCCCACTGTCCCCATAGTTCTGGCAAGGCTGGAGCTGGATCTTGCCGGTTATGTAAAACCGCTTGTCAGTCTTGATTTTTACACCATGATAGAAGTAAGAGACACATTCAGAGCGGGTGAAACCAGGACAATTGGCTTAATCTTAAACTTTGCCCTGCAGAGAGAGTGTAATGGCAGCAAACAGACTTTAAAGACATACCAGTTTGTAGTTAATATCGGTCTTCTTTCAGACGGCGACAAATATGCCTTCAGGGATTCATTTTATTTTGTCTTTTGCGATGAGCATGCCTGTGACCACGACTGCTGCCTCTACACCATGGAACTTGCAGGTATTGAGGTTATTGGCCCCGGGGCAAACGCAGAAGATATAAACAGGCTTCTGGAATTAAACATTGAAGATTCGGTGTTGAAGGCACTTATTCAGGAAACGGTAAAGCTTCACGCAGGAGGTGTTAAGCAATGCAAAAATACAGCTACAGCCGGCCAGGATGTGGAGCGCGCATAAAGCGGTACTTTGACCAGGGCAAACATTTTCAGGCCGAGCCGCAACATGTAAAAACAAAGGGTATGATTGTTGCCTGTGGCAAAGAAGTGCAGAGGGTTAGCGTAACAGACAGACTTCTTAATATAGGAGACATTCCCATTGTGTTGGCCAGAGTTGCCGTTGACACAAGCAGCTTACAGAAACCTTTGGTGAAAATAGACTTTTCAACCATGATTCAGGTTACAGTACCATCGGGGATAATTACTTTTGGCGCACAATTTGCTTTTCAATTAGTCAGAAACTGCCGTGGCGAAAGGGAAGTACTCAACAATTATCAATATATAGCAGATCTTCAGAAGAATGTTGTTTACAATATCAGGCAATCCTTTGGTTTTACTTTCTGTGATGATGATATTTTCTGTCAACGTGATTGCTGTATTTACACAGTGGAACTTATTAACATCAGTATTTTTGGCAGTAATGGCGATCCAGTCATTGAACTGGCTATTGAAGATTCTGCCATCAGGGCAATCGCTCAGGGGATTTGCAACGGCTTTCAGCACGAAGCATTCAAGCAGCCTGTTTGCAGGGACGTTGCTTTAGTCTGCGGCAAAGAAAAAAACACTGTAGACATCAGCCCCGTTATCTCCGCAGACCTGCGTTCTGATCCGATCATTTTGGCAAAGCTTTCTCTTGATGTGAATTGTACACATAAACCGCTGGTCGCCATTAATTTTTCAACTCTGATTCACGTTGAAGAAGCGGAAGAGACAGGTTTCACCGAAGGTGTGCAGCTAAGCTTTGTCCTGAAAAGAAAATGCAACGGTGTAGAAAACGTATTAAGAGGATATGAATACCTCAAATTCATTGACAGAGCAGAAATATCGTATAGCCTGAAGAATGCCTTTACCTTTACCTTCTGTGATGACGAATTTGTCTGCGCACAAGGTTGCTGTATCTATACTGTAGAACTTGTTGGCATTGAAATCCTCGGCTCGGGCGATGTAATCAGCCGGCTTGTCATTGAGAATTCAGCGCTCAATGCCGTCTTATGTGACTAATAGTCAGTGTCGTTTTGAGGGATTCCGTTATCCAAATTAAAAGCCCGGAACGTTTACAAACGCACCGGGCTTTTGGCATTTTTTCAGCAACGCGTCTTCACATCCCTGAGCAAAGCTCAGATTGGGCCAACTGCCTGCTTCCGGTTCGGGCAGGGGTTTAGAGGTCGCGGGGCTTGCAGATAATTTCCTTAATTTTGCCGCCAAAGAAGTTTTTCGCATGTTCCGGCCGGATCACAATGGCCGTGTCGGCGCCCCGTCCCGTACCGCCAATGGCGACTATATCCTCACCATAAGGGATGAGTCCTGCATCCAAGGCCATTACGGCAATTTCAACGGCCACTTTGGTCCCCTGTCCCAGCATCCGCAACGTATGGGCTACCAGACCGCCGGGATATGAGCCGCCAAACGTGTTTTCCACCGCCCGGTCAATTCCGCCAAGCAGATGGGTTGTTGTCAGGAGCTCAACCCCGGCAGAGGCCAGCTCGTCCCGCACCTGTTTGTTCATTTCCTGATCACCGGGTTTAAGAAAACCTGCATGATGTGTTACACATGTCACGTTTATATTGTCTGGAACCAGGGGCAGCAGGCGCTTTACTGTCTCTCCGGTAACAGAAGCCACTACAATATTGGTGATTTTCAGCTCTTCTGCCCTTGCCACAGCCACCGCCAGCGTTGCCTCGGTGCCCGGCGGTCCTTTTTTTGTGAACAGCATCCTGACCATCCTCCCGTAATGCTTTTTCCAGTATAATACTGTATTCTACGGTATTATACCCTCACCTTCACTTGCGAATGGCGCCTTTGATCTCTTAAGGTGCTGTAAATTGTTAATGAGCAGCAAAACGAGAAACTATCTTTTGGTAATTGGTTAACTTCTCTTTTATAATAGGCTCCAGCTTGGGATCAATGTTTGGGTGTCTTTCTTTGTATTCATCCCACGAAGGA
>DUUE01000099.1 GCA_012841735.1 Bacillota bacterium
AGCAGGGAAAGCCTCTGGCTTGACCTCGTTAATAATTATCTCCACCAGGTCATTCCGGAAACGCTGGTTTTTGATACCATGGATTTAAATCTTGATGATACCATCAGCCTGACCAAAATATTTGCCAGTATCATCGACTTTCGCAGCCCCTTTACCGCTTACCATAGTGCGGGCGTGGCCAAAACAGCGGAAAAACTGGCGGAGCTGGCCGGCTTTTCCAAAGAAGAATGCAAAATGATGCTGGTGGCAGGCTACCTGCACGACTTGGGCAAACTGGCAGTAAAAAACGATGTCCTGGAGAAACCGAGCAAACTTGACGTGGAGGAATACAATATCATCCGCAGCCATACTTATTATACATACCGCCTGCTGCAGCCCATCAGGGCTTTTGAACAGTTTAATATCTGGGCCGCCTCACATCATGAAAGGCTGGACGGCACTGGCTATCCTTTCCAGCTGACCGGTGATTCTCTCTCCCTGGGGGCGCGCATTCTGACGGTTGCCGATGTTTTTACGGCTATTACGGAAAACAGGCCGTACCGCAAAGGTCTGGATAACAAAGAAACGCTGCAGATTTTGCAGCAGCAGGCCGCCAAAAGGGCTCTCTGCCCCTACGTGGTATCCATCCTGGCGGAAAACATTGTCGCCATAAACCGCGTGCGGGAAGAAGCCCAGCTGGAGGCCGGCAAAGAATATAACTACTATATCGGTTATACAGACATTGCTGCAGGCAAAATACCGCGTGATCTCCTCGGGCACAAAACCCCGCAGGTTTAGTCGTCCCTGCCGAGTTTCAGCAAATCGTACGGCGTCTCCTGGTAAACATAGTAATTCAGCCAGTTGGAAAACAGCAGGTTTGCATGGCTGCGCCAGCGGACAACAGGTTCCCGCCTGCAGTCATCAGCGGGAAAATAATTCTGCGGCAGCGGAACCGCCAGGCCTTTTGCCAGGTCGCGCTCATACTCGGCCTTCAAAGTCAGCCGGTCATATTCGGCATGGCCCAGCAGAAAGACTTGACGGTCGTCCCGGGAAACAACTATGGCTACGCCCGCCTCCGGGGACTCGGCCAGAATTTCCAGAGCATCCACCTGCTCCAGGTCCTGCCTTCTCACTCCCGTATAACGGGAATGGGGAATATAAAACTCATCGTCAAAACCCCGGAGCAGTTTTACATACTGTTTGCAGACAGTATGCCGGTAAATCCCTGACAGTTTCTGCGGCAGGTTGTGTTTGGGCACGCCGTAATAATGGTACAGGCCGGCCTGGGCTCCCCAGCAGATAAACATGGTTGAAAAAACATGCATGCGCGCCCAGTCCATAATGGCGGTCAGTTCATCCCAGTAATCCACTTCCCGGAAAGCAAGCTGTTCCACCGGGGCGCCGGTGATAACCATGCCGTCGTAATTGTTCTTCTTAATGCAGTCGAAAGTTTTATAAAACTTTAACAGGTGCTCCTGCGGCGTATTTTTGGCCTGATGCGACCGTGGATGCAGCAGGGTAATATTTATCTGCAGCGGCGTATTGCCAAGCAGGCGCAAAAGTTGTGTTTCCGTTACGATTTTTGTCGGCATCAGGTTTAAAATTACAATTTCCAGGGGACGGATATCCTGGTGCAGTGCCCGCTCTTCCGTCATAACAAAAATGTTCTCTCTGGCAAGCACTTCGGTGGTGGGCAGATTTTCCGGAATTTTAATCGGCATGGGGATCCCTCCTTGGCAGCTTGAAAAAAAGAACCTCTTCTTGCAGAGATAAGAAAAGGCTATGACAATTTCTATTTATCCCATCTGTCTAATAGTTATTCATGAGTATAGCGGATAAAAAAGAATCCGTCAAGGCGAAGATCTGCCACACATTAAACGGCAAAAAGTAATAAGCAACCGGAGCAAAAACATTTGCTTCCGGTTGCTTTATTCTTTCTTAAAATATTTATAGGAGCAGAGAGTAGACAAATCTGAGCAGCTGCTCTTCCAGTTCTTCAACTTTGCTGCGTGCGCTCTCCGGCGTCTCCGGGTAGAGTTCTTTATATGCCTCCCAGTTCCTGTAGTACTTACTGGTAAAGGGCGGGACCCGGCTGTGGGTATAATCTTCTTTTGCAAAGGGCAGCCCGGCTGCAGTCCCCGGATTGTCATATACCCCGTAGTCGCGGACAGTTTCACAGACGGCAATCAGGTTTTCCAGGTTAATATCCGAGTAGGACAGGGGATTTTTGTCAAAGGCAAAAATGAATTTTCCCCCGGGCATCATGATCTCCAGAAATTCTCTTGTTTTGGCAATACACTCCGTTTTGCTGCAGCTGTTCAGCACGGACAGCGGGAAAAGCCCCGTCAGAATAAACTTTTTGCCCAGCTTTTCCTTAATTACCCGGGCATCACCGTATTCAAACATAAGGCGTGTATCAGTCGGCAGCTCCTGCAGGTATTCCAGGTAACGCATCATGTTGCCTTCGCAAAAAGCCAGGGAATGGATGCCGAGGGCAGCATAATCTTCCACCTGACGCTTAAAAGTCGGCCACCAGAGTTTTTCGAAATCACTTGTCCGGATAAAGGGCGGCATGTGCAGAGGGAAAAACACGCTGCCCTCCGGGTGGGGAGACGCGGGCAGCCCCATTTTGTAATTGTAAGGGTAAAGCGCCTCTGCGGCCGCCCTGACTTTGTCCGGTATCCGGCGGATATCGGACGACATGCCTGAAAAACTGCGCAGGTTGTCTGTCAGGTAATCCATACAGGCATATGCCCCGCTGCTTGCTCCCGCAGGAGGCGTATAATAACCGTACTCCCGGTGCATTCTGCCGGCAATCATGCCAAGAAGCCGGTTATGGTCGTTTCTGGCCGCCATCCCCAGGGCGACCGCCAGGATACCTCTTGCACCAAAAAGCCCGCAGTTTGTTTCCCTGTACAGGCGGGGCAGGACCTTCTCCAGGATACAGGCGTAAGGATCGGCAATAAATTCGTCATACTCTTCCTCCAACAGGCCCACCACATTGGGATGCTGCATAAACCCGGTGGAACTCATGACAGAATTGATGGAACCCATAGCCTGGCTGCTGGCGGGAGCCCGCAAATTGCCGCCAAACACACACGTATCTGAAAAAACAAGCTTCCCCAGTTCCAGGGCCGCTTCCTCCACCAAAAGAGGATTCCAGAGCGCATCTTTGAGGGCAACGCCCGCATAGCCCGCCACCACATCAAGCGGCAGGGAAATATTAATGGGTACACGCTTGGGAATGCGGTTGTTGTAAACAGCATGAAAGATTTCCTGTCGCTCTTTTCGGAGTGCATCCACCGTTACTCATCCTTTCCTCTTTTCTGCACATGAAGGCCGGCCGGTTAAAGCGCATGTACAAGCCGCAGGTTCAGCAGTTCCGTATATTTCTCAAAGCCTTCACGCATATATTTTTCTATTCTTTCATCCACGGGAGGATATTCCTGCTTATATTCGTCAAAACTGACAATATATTTTGACTTAAATTCGGGGCAGGTGAATTTTTTGATTGTATCTTCTTTCTTCAGCGTGGTTACCTGCTCGCCCGCATTGTCATAAAAGCTGTGTTCCAGCACATATTCCAGCACAGCCACATAGTTTTCCGGGTTCACATCTGCCAGCCGCAGGGCGGTTTTGTCAAAACAAAAGTAGTAATTTCCTCCCGGGGCGAGAATATCTATTAATTCCTTGGCTTTGTCAATACATTGTTGCTTTGTTCCCGTCTTCAGGAGGGTCAGGGGGTAAAAACCTGCCAGTATCATCTTTTTGCCCAGCCGGTCCTTAAACTGGCGGGGATCGCCATATTCCATATAGAGGCGTGTACCCATTGGCAGTTCCTGCAAATAATCCAGATATCTTGTCCAGTCATTTTCCAGGAAAATAAACATTG
>DUUE01000129.1 GCA_012841735.1 Bacillota bacterium
AGAAATATTTTTCTCCCTCCCCCCCGTGTCGCAGGCAGCCACCAGGGCGGGCGGCTCCGCCAGTGCCGCCGCTGCCCGTCTAACTTCCTCCTGCGTTGCCGCGTCAAAGAGAACCACCCGGGCTCCCGTCTCCTGCAGGGCGGTGGCAATACCCTCATGTTTCCAGCGTGCATTGAGCAGCACTGCCACCGCGCCCGCCCGCAGGGCGGCAAAATACATGGTTAACGGCGCCTCGCCGTTTCCGCTGCAAATGGCGACATAATCGCCGGCCTTTACCCCCAGCCGCCGCAGTGCACATGCCACGGCGTGCACCCGGCGGTTCCAGTCCCTGTAATTCAGCCTGAAGGCGGGAGTGATGACCGCATCCGCTTCCGGGTAACGGTCTGCCGCCAGTTCCAGGGCGGAAGCCACATTCAGCATTTTTCACCACCAGGTGTAATGATTTGTTAATAACATATGCTTTGCGCCGTAATTCGGTTAGTTTTCATAAAATAAAAAAAGCGGCCGCAACCGCTTTTTATGCCTGGCGGCAGCCTGCCTGCCGCCATTACTGGAAAGTAAGCAAACATTTAACCGCCCTTTTGGGGCTGATTGTAATGAGCGGGGGGTCTTTTTCCAGGCAGTCCGGCCGCAGGTACGGGCAGCGGCCGGCAAAAACACAGCCCTCCGTTTGCCGTAATGTTTCCTCCGCCAGGACGGGAATGTTCAGCGGTCTGTCCAAGCGGGGCAATGAGGCCAAAAGCAACTGTGTGTAAGGGTGCAGCGGTTCATACATAATGTCGGCTACACTGCCCGTCTCCACCAGGCAACCGGCGCACATGACCATGACCCTGTCCGCCAGCTGGGCAATAACTCCCAGGTCATGGGAAATGAGGACAAGGGCGGCCTTTTCCCTGTCCACATAGGCACGCAGCAGCTTCAGGATTTGCGCCTGGACGGTCACATCCAGGGCGGTGGTAGGCTCATCTGCAAGTAAAAGCGGCGGACGGCAGGCAATGGCGGCCGCCAAAAGCACCCGCTGCTGCAGTCCGCCGGAAAGCTGGTGCGGGTATTGGCGCAGCCTGGCCGCCGCCGGGTTAATCCCCAGGCGGGCAAAAAGCTTTCTAACCTCTTCCTCCGCTTCCCCGGGCGGCAACTTGCGGTGCAGGCGCAGCGGTTCCGCCACTTGTTTCCCCACCGGCAGGAGCGGGTTCAGGGAAGACTGGGGGTCCTGAAAAACCATGCCGATCCGCTTCCCACGCAGTTTCTGCCACAGCTGCTGCCGGGCAAAAGGATACCGCTCTCCCGCGAAAATCATTTCTCCGCCGGCTGCCGCCCCGGGAGGAAGCAGGCCCGCCACGGCCAGGGCGGTCAAACTTTTCCCGCTGCCCGATTCACCCACCAGTCCCGTCACTTCCCCTGTTGCCGCCGTAAAAGAAATCCCCCGGACGGCCCACAATATTGTGCGGCCCTGCCGGAAGCCTACCCGCAGGTTCCTCACTTCAAGCATTGCGTCTCCTCCCCGTGGCCGCAGAAAGCCCAAGCCGCCTACGCAGACCTTCCCCGGTCAGATGAAAGGCAAAAACGGCAAGAAAAATGAACAGTCCGGGGAATGTGGCATACCACCAGGCGTAACGCAAATAAAGCTGCGCATCACGCAGCATATTGCCCCAGGTGGGGGTGGGCGGCTGGACGCCCAGTCCGAAAAAACCCAGGCCCGCTTCCGTCATGATGGCGTGAGGTACGGCCAGGGTCGCGGCCACCAGGACGGGGCCGAGGGCGTTGGGGAGCAGATGGCGCCGCATGATGCGGCCGCCTCCGGCCCCCAGCATCCGGGCGGAGGCAACAAACTCGCTTTGCCTCAGCCGCAGTATTTCGCTGCGCACCAGGCGTGCCACACCCGGCCATCCCGTCCCCCCGATTACCAGAATGACCAGCCACAGGGCGGGTTCAAAAAGGGCCACCAGCGTCAGGACTAAAAGCAGGGAGGGGAAAACGAGGACAATATCCGTCAGGCGCATCAGCAGAACGTCAGTCAGGCCGCCGTAATAACCGGCCGCAGCTCCTGCCAGAATCCCGATACCGACGGAAAGGAGCATGGATAGTGCACCGACAGCCAGCGAAATGCGTCCCCCGTAAAGAACGCGGCTGAAAATGTCCCGGCCCAGACGGTCCGTGCCAAAATAATGCTCCCGGCTCGGTCCTTCCAGCCAGTGGGCCGTATCAGTCTGTTGCGGGTCATGGGTGGCCAGGACGGGGGCAAGAAGCGCAAGCAGGCACAGGCCGGCAACCAGGGCCAGACCAACCGCCATTTCTCTCCTTCCTTCTTTCTGCACCGCGTACCTTCCCTCCTTACATTCCCGCCCGCAGGCGCGGGTCTATCAGCAGGTAGAGAATATCCGCCAGGAAATTGGCGGCCGCCACCAGCGTCCCCGTATACATATTGACTGTCATAATCACCGGGTAGTCACGCGCCAGCATGGAAGTGACAATGAAACGTCCCAGGCCGGGCCAGCCGAAGACCTGTTCGGCCACCATGGCCCCCGTAAAAAGCATGGGCAGGGAGAGGGCGGCAACAGTCACAATGGGCAGGGCCGCATTGGGCAGGACATGCAGAAAAAGGAGCTGCCTGTCCGTCAGTCCCCGTGACCTGGCGGCACGGACATAGTCCTGCGCCAGCACGGCCAGGACGGCCCCCCGGACATGGCGCACATAATGGGCAAAACTGCCAAAAACCATGACACACAGCGGCAGGACCATATGCTGCAGGATATCCGGGACACTCCCGTCCCCGGGAGTGCGCATGCCCACCGCGGGAAAGAACGGGTAGCGGTAAGCAAAAAGTAAAATGAGGACGATGCCCAGCCAGAAACCCGGCAGGGAGATTCCCCCGAGAGACAACAGGTTGACCGCCCGGTCGATAAACGACCCCTGGTAACGGGCCGCATAGGTGCCCGCCACCACGGCCAAAAGCAGGGCAAGGACAAAAGCGGTCAGGGTCAAAAGCAGGGTGGAAGGCAGCCTTTCACCTATCAGTTCCAAAACAGGCCGGTTGTAGAGGAGCGATTCACCGAAATCTCCCCGCAGTACCCTGCTCAACCATGCCACATACTGGGCGGGCAGCGGTCCGTCCAGCTGCCGAAGCTGCAGCCAGCGCTCCACGGCGGTGGGGTCCAGGCGCAGTTCGGGATTGGCCTGCAGCGGGTGGCCGGGAGCCAGGTGCATGGTCAGAAAGGTAACCAGGGAAACACCGAAAAGCACAAAAACTGTCTGTGACAGCCGGCGCAGGATTTCCCGCATCACTCTTCCCCCTCCCCGGCAAGTTTCCATTCATGCACATTGTAAAACAGGTTTTCCGGGTGGGGAATAAAACCGTCCAGCCCGGCAGTGGCCGCATGTACCGCCCGGCGCGCATACAGCCAGATGGCGGGAACATCCTCCACGAGCAGCCGCTGTGCCTCCCGGTACAGCCGGGTGCGCTCCGCCACAGATTCCTCCGCCGCCGCCGCTTCCAGCAGGGCGTCAACCTGTTCGTTGCTGTAGCCGTATGTATTGCCCGGGCCGGCAGAATGCCAGTGGTAAGAAAGATCCGGATCGGCCTCCACGCCGCGGCCCAGAATGGCAAGGTCAAAATCACCTGCAGTAATGGCTGCCAGAAAAGCTTCCCATTCCAGCAGTGACACCCGGATGTCAATGCCGATTTTTGCCGCCTGTTCCTTAAACACAAGCGACACATTTTCCCGTACCGGATTGCCTGCATTAAAAATAAGGCGCAGTCTGGCCTGCGTGTAACCGGCCTCCACCAGCAGCCGGCGCGCCTCAGCCAGGTCCACTGTTTCTTTTTCCAGAGCAGGGTCATAGGCAAAATGCAGCGGCAGCAGCGGCCCGTACAGCGGGTCGGCAAAACCCAGGAGAATATTGTCCACCACTGCTTTTCTGTCCAGCAGCATGGCAAGGGCCGATCTGACACGTTTGTCGCTCACGGGAGAATCCGCTTTCTTGGTGTTAATGGCAATATAGTCGTATACCAGGCGGGGATTGCTATAGACTTTCAGATCCGGGTTTTCCCTGAGGGCGGCCACATCCTCAACCTTGACCGCCGTGGGCACCAGATCCAGCTTGCCGGCCAGCAGTTCAATCATTTGTGTTTCCGCATTGGGGATAAAACGGTAGTACAGATTGTCCAGGGCAGGTTTACCCAGGAAATAGTCTGGGTTTGCCCTGGCATGCACATACTCGTCCCGCTTCCATTCAGCCAAAAGATAGGGGCCGGAAGAGACAGGACGGTGCAGGGAAAACTCGTGGCTCTCCAGGTCCCGGATATTTACTTCCGCCAGAAGTCCCGCCGGGAGAGGCGCAAAGGTAAGCAGGGATAAAAAAGGAGCATAAGGCTCTTTTAATGTTACCGCCAGTGTTTTTTCGTCAAGCACCCTGATCCCGGCAATGGCGCCGTCAGCCAGTCCGGAAGCGTGTCCCGCCTTATATTCGGCGGCACCCAGGACATAGCGCAGCGGCAGATAAAGCAGGCCTGTATAATCGGGATGTGCAATCACGCGCAGGGTAAAGGCCACGTCCTCCGCCGTAATGGGCGTGCCGTCGGACCAGACGGCTTCCGGGTGGAGCGTAAAAAGGTAAGTCAGTTTTTCCCTGTCATATTCCCAGGCAGTGATCAGGCGCGGCCGGGGCGTGAGCGTCTGCGGATCAGTGACCAGCAATGTGGTATGCAGCAGGGCGGCCACTTCCGCAGAGGCGGAATCACGCACAAATACCGGGTTCAGTGTCAGCGGCCCGGTCAAAGCGGCCACATGAAAATGCAGTTCCGGATTCTCCTGTTGCTGTTTTTGGCAGCCGCTCACCAGGAGCAGACAGGTAAGGAAAAAAAAGAGCAGGCGTCGCATAATCCTCCCCTTCCGCGGCAGGCAACAAACAGCCGGCCGCATCCTACTACACACTATATGTACAGGCTGTGGTAAAAAGAACAGAGACGGCAAAAGCCGTCCCCGCGTCTTCGTCCATAATATTCTCTTTTGTCTTAACTGAAAACACGTGTAATGCCGATAAGTACCAGGACCGCCCCGGCAAGAACGGTCGCCTTCTCTCCGCTTATCCTGCGCGCATACTGCCTGCCTGCAACAAGACCGGCGACCAGCAGAACAAATTTGGCGGACCCCACCGCCGCCGCCACTGCCAACGGGGGAAATCCCATCAGAGCGGCACCGAAGCCGCTGCCAAAGGCGTCCATGGCCAGGGCAACCCCCAAAAAGATTGCTTCCCGGCCGGAAATAATCCCGGAACGGTCAAAATCCGCCCGGGAAGGTTCACGCAGTATTTCCGCCAGGAAGCGGAAGTTTTTTTCTCCCCTGCCGCACTCGCTTCCGCCTTCCTTCCTCTCACGCAGTGTCTGGCTGGCAAGAAGCAGCCCGCAGGCAATCAGCATGACACCGCCCAGGTAAGATGCCGCTTCCCCGCTCACAAAGCGCACCAGGCTGCTCCCTGCCGTCATGGAGACATATACTGAGACCGCCGATGAGAAGCAGACAATCAGCACAGAAGCAAAAGGCAGGCGTACTTTGCGCAGGCCGCAGGTAAAACCGACACTGAAACCGTCCACTGATACCGCGAGCCCCAGAAGGATAATGGATATTGTCTGCATTCAGCTTCCCCCTTACTGCGAATACTTCATAGTATGGCAGGAAGCGCAAATGGTGCAGACGGTCTCTCGTCAGTGCTGGCAGTGGGGGCAGAAATGGGTTCCCCTGCCCCCCACCACTGTTCTCATGATGGTATGGCCGCAGTTGGTGCAGGCTTTGCCGCTGCGCCGGTAAACACGCAGATGCTCCCGGAAACCGCCCTCTCGGCCGGTCGCATCCCGGTAATCGCTCATGGTCGTGCCCCGGTAAAAAACAGCCTCCCGCAGCACGTCGCAGACGGACTGCTGCAGTGCGGCAATTTCGTTTGCACCCAGGGAGGCTGCAGGCCGGTCGGGCCGGATCCCCGCCCTGTGCAGCGCTTCATCGGCATAAATATTGCCCAGCCCGGCCACCACCTGCTGGTTCAGGAGCAGTGCCTTAATGCTGGTTTTGCGCCGGCGGGCCTGTTCCTGCAGGTAGCCGGCGGTAAAGCCGGCGGACAGCGGTTCCGGTCCCAGGGTATGCAGGCCGTGGATTTCACAGAATCGTTCCGGTGTCACCCAGTAAAGCGTGCCGAATTTGCGCACATCATGGAAGGCAAGCACGGAACCGTCACAAAAGTGAAAAAGCACATGTGTATGCTTGTCCCACTCCTGCGGTGCGGGAAAATAAAGCAGCCTGCCTGTCATCCGCAGGTGGACCACCAGGACTGTCCCGCAGGCAAAAAAAATTTGCAGATACTTGCCGCGTCTTTTGATTGCCGCGACCGTCCGTCCCGGCAGTTTTTCCTCAAGTTCCGCCGCCGTGGGGATTTTAACCGCCTGCGGGTAGCGCACTTCCACGACAGCCACTTTCTTCCCCGGCAGGACGCGTTCCAGGCCGCTGCGAATTGTTTCTACTTCCGGCAGTTCAGGCATCTTGTTCCTACCCTTACACTGTAATTTCTTCCAGCTGTGCCCAGTTCGGGCCGGCCTTCAGTTCCACTGTCAGCGGTACCGAGAGTTCAATGGCCTCTTCCATCTCCCGGCGGACAATCCCGGCAATGTCCGGGAGTAATGCTTTTTCCGTCTCAAATACCAGTTCATCATGCACCTGCAGGATCATGCAGGCCCGGCCCGCATATGGCTGCAGTTTTTCTTCAATGCGCAGCATGGCCAGCTTGATAATATCGGCGGCCGACCCCTGGACAGGCGTGTTCATGGCCGTCCTTTCCGCAAAACTGCGCAGGTTGTAATTGCGTGAATTGATCTCCGGCAAAAAGCGGCGCCTGTTAAGTATGGTAGTAACATACCCGTCTCTTTTTGCCCGGGCCACAATATTTTCCGTGTAAGCTTTCACGCCGGGCAGGCGTTCAAAGTAACGTTCAATATAAGCACGGGCTTCCTGCCTGGTGATGCCCAACTGGCGGGACAGTCCGTAATCGCTGATGCCGTAAATTATACCGAAGTTTACCGCCTTGGCGCGGTTGCGCAAATCAGGTGTGACTTTGTCCGGCTCCACGCCAAAAACTTCCGCCGCCGTCCGGGTATGAATATCCTCTTCCCGGCGAAAGGCAGAGATTAATACATTGTCGCCGGAAAGATGTGCCATGACGCGCAGTTCAATCTGGGAATAATCGGCCGACAGGAGGACGCTGCCACGCCTGCCGGGAACAAAAGCACAGCGAATGCGCCGGCCTTCTTCCAGGCGGATGGGAATATTCTGCAGATTGGGGTCGGAACTGCTGAGCCGGCCGGTGGCCGTCACAGTCTGGTGAAAAGTGGTATGGATGCGGCCTGTCTGCCGGTTAATGAGCTTGGTCAGCCCCTCCAGGTAAGTGCCGAGCAGCTTGACCAGTGTCCGGTATTGCAGGATGGAGGCCACAATTTCATGGTAGGGAGCCAGCTCTTCCAGCACTTCCGCGTCGGTGGAATAGCCTGTTTTTGTTTTTTTGCCGGCCGGCAGGCCCAGCTTCTCAAATAAAATGCGGGAAAGCTGCTTGGGTGAATTAAGGTTGAATTCTTCGCCGGCCAGTTCATAAATACGTTCTTCCAAGGCATGTGCCCGCTCCCGGTATTCGCTTTCCAGGGCGGTCAAAGCAGCCGTGTCGACCTTTACCCCCGTAAACTCCATGCGGGCCAAAACCTGTGCCAGCGGCAGTTCCAGTTCATGATAAAGGCGATCCAGCCTGTTTTCCGCAAGTTTTTGCCTCAGCAGCGGATACAGGTCATAAAGGGCGCGGACGGCGGCACAGGCGTATTCCTTACGCTCTGCGGGCCCTTCCCGCTTTTTCCCCGGCGGCGGGGGCAGGATGCGCCTGAGATATGTGTATGCCAGTTTGTCCGGCGGGTAGCCGTTTTCCAGGGGATCCAGCAAATAGGCGGCAAGAGCCGCATCAAAATAAGTGCCCGCCGGTTCCCTGCCGGCAAGGCGGCGGCAGAGATTAATCCAGCTTTTGGCATCATACAGCACGGCCCGTATTCTGCGGGCGGCAAGTTTGGCCAGCGCCGCAGTGGCTGCTTTCGGGTTATCCAAAGCAAGATAATAAGTGCGGCCGGCAAGCGCAACGGCAATGCCGGACGGATCGTCCTGCCAGCCTGAACCGGGCGTCAGGGGCAGCAGCGCAACCGTTGTGTCTGCGGTAAAAGCTGCAAGGAGAGCTTCCCACTCCCCGGGGTCCACTTCCGTAAAGTCTTCCCGGCAGGGTTCTTTTCCTGGCACCTCCGCCGTTTCCCCGGGCAGTTTTGCCAAAAGGCTTTTAAATTCCAGTTGCACAAACAGCCGGCGCAGCTCTTCATTGTCCGCCTCTTGCCGGACAAAATCTGCCGGTGCAAAAGCAAGGGGCACATCGGTGACAATGGTGGCCAGTCTCCGGCTTAAAAATGCCTGTGTGCGGTATTTTTCCAGGTTTTCACGCACTTTACCCCTGATTTCATGCAGGTGGTCATAAATGCCTTCCAGTGAACCGTACGCCTGCAGCAGCCTGACGGCGGTTTTCTCTCCGATTCCCGGCACTCCGGGGATATTGTCGGAAGTATCTCCCTTCAGGCCTTTGAAATCAACAAACTGCCTGGCGGAAAGCCCATAGCGATCCCTGAGAGCCGCTTCATCATAACGTTCCACCTGGGTGATGCCGCGCCTGGTAAAAATAACCTCGCAGGGAATATTCGTCAGCTGGAACACATCGGCGTCACCGCTGATAATCACCGGCCTGATCCCGTTATGCACGGCCTGCGTGGCCAGCGTGCCAAGCAAGTCGTCAGCTTCGTAGCCTTCGGCTTCCACCACGGGGATTTTCAGTGCCGCCAGCAGTGAGCGCACGTATGCTATCTGTTCCGTCAGTTCACGCGGTGTTTTTTCCCGCCTGCCTTTGTAGTCGGCATACTGTTCATGGCGGAAAGTTTTTTTGCTTTTATCAAAAGCAACAGCAGCATACTGCGGTTTTTCCTCTTCCAGGACTTTCAGCAGCATGGTGGTGAAGCCGTACACCGCGTTCGTGTAGATACCCTGGCTGGTGGTCAAAAGCGGCAGGGCAAAAAAAGCGCGGTACAGCAGGCTGCTGCCGTCAATTATCAGGAATTTACCGTCCTTTTTCACGACTTACTTTCCTTTCTTCTTTTCACGGCCAAAAAGGCGGAGAGCGCCAGCAGCGGTATACCGGCAACGTTAAGCAGGACGCGGTATAAATGCAGGGGGGGCCGGACTTCCTGCCGCGCGGAAATTTCCCGCTTCATATCCGCCGGCGGGAGATTGCCGTCATCATCACGGGCGGCGGTTATCTCCGGCGCCGCGTCGGCTTCCGGGGCGGATGCCTCCGGGACTGCCGCTGAATCATCTGCATCGTTTATGCTGCCATAAGCATTCAGCCGCACTCCCGTCTCACGGGCAGGCAAACCGGGCAGCAGGTTGCCGGCCACAAGCAGCACAAAAATGACGGCGGCCGCCACAGCAGGCGGCAACCATGTTCTGCCTGCCGTCCCGGAAAAATGCTTTTCCTGCTGCAGTTTGCGGAGAACTTTCTGCCTAAGACCCGGAGGGGGAGTTGCCTCGGGCGCTGTTTGCAGCCAGGCAAGAACATTTTGGGTTGAAACCATGTCGTCACGGCAGCTGCTGCAGGCGGCCAGGTGTTCCTCGAAAGCCTGCTTCCTGGTCCCTTCCAGCATCTGGTCAAGATATTCACCCATCAGTTTTTTTGCTTCTTTACACTTCATGTTTCAACCCCCCTTCACCCTTTAGATGTTCCGCCCTGCATTTTTGTTCCTCTTGTTGGCGGTAAAGTGTGACCAGGCGGGAACGTGCCCTGTTCAGCCGCGATTTTAGTGTGCCCATGTTGATTTTAAGCATCCGGGCGATCTCTTCATAAGAAAAGCCCTGCAGGTCACGCAGAATGATGACGCTGCGCTGCCTGGGCGGGAGCATGTCCAGCAGTTCCTGGATTTCATCCTTCATCTCCCTGTTGATGGCCTCGGCCAGCGGGTCGGGTGAGCTGTCAGGCACTTCCACGCGCATTTCCCCGTCCTCCGTGGGCAGCATTTTATCCAGGGGGAGGACCACCGGCCGCCTTTTCCGCCGGCGCCGTTCGTCCAGGCAGGTGTTGGCGGCAATGCGGAAAAGCCAGGTGGAAAAAGCGGACCGGCCGTGAAAAGTCGGCAAAGCCCTGAATGCCTTGAGAAACACTTCCTGGGCCATGTCCTCGGCGTCAAAACTGTTGCCTGTCATGCGCAGGCAGAGCGCATAAATCTTTTTTTCATAGCGCTCCATTAAAATATCATAAGCGGCAAGGTCACCCTGCCGGCAGCGGGTCAGAAGCTCTTTTTCATCTCCGTGCACAGTTTTCATCAAATCCCTCCGGGACGCCGCACTGCAGCCTGCAGGCGGCAATCTAGATTTGCCGGGGACTGTCAGACAGGCTTTTTCCCCGTCCGGAGCATTTTAACGGCTTGCACCACATCATCCTGGCCGAAAACTGCCGTTCCGGCCACTGCCACATCCGCTCCCGCCGCCGCTACCAGGGAGGCAGTTTGTGCATTGATGCCGCCGTCCACCGACAGCAGGACATTCCTGCCGGCCAGCATTTCTTTGGCCCGGGCAATTTTCGGCAGGACGGCGGGAATAAATTCCTGCCCGCCGAAACCGGGGTTGACGCTCATCAAAAGTATCAGGTCAAGTTCATCAAGAACATAATCAAGCACGGCAAGAGGTGTGGCCGGATTCAGGGCAACACCGGCCTTGACGCCCAGTCTGCGGATTTCCTGCAGTACACGGTGCAGGTGGGTGCAAGCTTCCGCCGACACGGTGACGGCATCGGCGCCGGCATGGACAAAATCCGCCAGATATCGTTCCGGATTTTCAATCATCAGGTGAACATCAAAAAAAAGCCCTGTGTGCCGGCGCAGGGACTTTACAATGAGCGGGCCCATGGTAATATTGGGCACAAAATGCCCGTCCATAATATCGAAATGGAGCCAATCCGCACCGGCTGCCTCCACTTTTTGCACTTCCGCCGCCAGGCGGGAAAAATCGGCTGCCAAGAGTGATGGTGCGATGAGCATTTAATAACTCCTTTCCTGCTCTCTGATTTCCTGTAAAAAAAGCAAGTAGTGCTCGTATCTGGAAGCGGCGATTTCCTGATTTGCCACAGCTTCACCAACTGCACAGTCCGGTTCTCCGGCATGCAGGCAGCTATGAAAACGGCACTCCGCGGCAAAGGCGGCAAACTCGGGGAAAAATGCGGGCAGCTCCCTGCTTGTTATTTCCGCCAGCTCCAGCTGGCTGAATCCCGGGGTGTCGGCCACAAAGCCGCCACAGTCAAGGGACAGCAGCTCCACATGGCGTGTAGTGTGCCGGCCGCGCCTGCTTTTGGCCGAAACACTGCCCACTTTCAGCGCCAGGCCCGGCTGGATACGGTTAATGAGGGACGATTTGCCTGCACCGGAAGGGCCGGCCAGAACGGATATCCTGCCGCACAGCTCGGCCCGCAGTTCTGCAATGCCCAGCCCGGTTTTGGCGCTGGTGACAAAGACAGGATAGCCCGCCCTCTCATAGATGACAAGAAGTTCGTCCAGCCCCGCATGGGGCAGGTCGGCTTTATTGAAACAGACCAGCGGGCGCAGGCGGCGGCTGGCGGCCAGTACCAGCAGCCTGTCCACAAGCTGCAGGGACAGGGGCGGGTCCTGCAGTGCACAGACCAGCAGCACCTGCTCGGCATTGGCTACAGGCGGGCGGAAAAGCAGCGTCTGCCGGGGGTATATTTCTTCCAGCACCCCCTCCGCACCGGCTGTGGCGCTGAAACGGACACGGTCGCCTGCATACAGCCCCATTTTTGCTTTTTTCAGTCTGCCGCGGGCACGGCAGCGGTATGTCCCGCCGTCTTTTGTGCGGACATCATAAAAACCGCCTACCGCCCTGAGAACAATACCCTGCAGAATCATTCCCTCCTGGTCAGAATTACGGGAATACCACTGTTTCCGTATAATTACCCCAGCTTACCTCCACGGTCCCGCTGCCCCAGCCGAAAGTCTGGATCGGGGTCCCCTCGCAGACATATGTGTCTGTTCTTTCCCCTTGCTCGTCACGGATGATAACTGTGATGGTTTCCCCGAGAGGAATGCCTTCCGTATTAATGGTGAGGGGGATTTTCTCCGGCGGAGGGTTTTCCGGTCCTTTGCTGATTACCAGGTCCACGTCGTCCCCTGCCTGCACCATTTCACCGGGGGCGGGAAACTGGTCAATCACATAACCGGCTGCATATTCATCGCTGTATTCTTCGGTTATATGACGCAGGTTGAGACCGAAAAGCGAAAGCCAGGCCTCGGCATCCTCCAGCGTTCTGCCGGTAAAATCAAACATTTCGATCGGCTCGCTGCCCTTGCTCACATAAAGGACCACTTTTGAGCCCCGCTGGATTCTGTAACCACCGCCCGGATCCTGTGAAACAACAGTCTGGGGCGGTTCCTCACTGAAGACTTCCACCACCTCAACGTCAAAACCGCTGTCGTCCAGAATCATGCGTGCTTCCCGCAACATTTTTCCCACCACATTTTCCATCATCACCAGTTCCGGACCCAGGCTGGTCACCAGTGTGACCGTGCGGCCCGCTTTCACGGTACGGCCCGCTTTCGGCTCCTGGCTGATTACCTGGTTGACAGGAATGTCGGCATTGTATTCCTGCTGTCCAAGTCTCGGCACCAGGCCCGCATCTTCCAGGATCATGGTGGCATTCTGGAGTGTTTCGCCTTCCACGTTGGGAACAACCACATCCGGGACACGGATTGAGTCCAGGAAGCGGATAATGCCGTAGGCGAAAAGAGCAAGCATGAGTATTGCCGTCAGGACGACAATCAAATAAAGTATTTTCAGGCCTTTTTTCTTTTTGGGCACCGGCCGTCTTTCCGTCTCTTTCATGCCTGTGACATACGGCCTGCCTATGGTGGAAGGATGCAACTGTTTGCCGGAGAGCCAGTTTTGCAGTTCCGCTCCCATTTCCCCGGCAGTCTGGAAACGGTCGGCCGGGTTTTTCTGCACCGCCCGGAAAATAATCCTTTTTATTTCTGCGGGTATTTCCGGATTGTCCTCCTGGGGGTCGGGGAACGGCTCCTGCAGGTGTTTGACGGCAATGGAAACGGGCGACTCGCCGCTGTAGGGCACTTTGCCCGTCAGCATTTCATACAACACAATACCGAGGGAATAAATATCGGATTTTTCATCTGTCTGGCCACCGCGTGCCTGTTCCGGGGAAAAGTAGTGTACCGACCCCATAATGGCCCCGGTGTAAGTGATGGTGGAGGCTGTGACAGCCTGCGCAATGCCAAAATCGGTCACTTTGACACGGCCGTCATCGCTGATCAGAATATTGTGCGGTTTTACATCCCTGTGGATAATGCCATGTTTATGTGCATTACCCAGGGCC
>DUUE01000294.1 GCA_012841735.1 Bacillota bacterium
ACCACCATTTCCTTAACCGGTTTACTGATCAGACGCGCAAGTAGCAGCCCGAGCAGGACGGCGACAATGAATCCCGCCGCGATGATCACCCTCATCGTGGCAATGGAAGCGGCAGCCAGCCGGGCATTAGTCTCCGCCTGTTTCCCGGCGCTCATTTCCCTCTGTGCAAATAAAGCATCAATTGTTTGCGCAATTTTGCTTTCAATTTCCGCCGCCTGTGAGCCGGTCAAAATGGCATACGCGTCATCCGTATTGCCTGCCGCAATTAAACTGACGACCTCTTCCCCCACTTCCGTACCAAACCGGTCTATTGTCGTGCGCAGGTCTGATAAAGTTTCCTTTGTCCCCGCATCGTCCACGGCAGCCTCAACCGTGGCATGACTCATAATCAAGTCTTCCTCCAGTGCGGCCATATCCTGTCTGGCATCGGCCACCAGTGCGGTAAGGTCCGCGTCCGGCCGGAGTGCATTCAGATAGAGTTCCCGGAGCAGGATTTTCTGCTTATAAAATCCGTCCGAAATGGCAGACATGTCATTCATCGTGGCGGTAAAGCGCTCATAGAGGTCAGTATCCAGTGCCTGCATTTTTTTTATGTACGTTGTCCCCACAATTCCCACCGCAGCAGCTATTACTGCGACCAGCAAAAAAGCAAGTACAAGTTTTACGCCCATATTCATCTGCATATCCTCCAACCCACTCCTTTGCCAATTCACTCCCAGGCAGTGACTGATAAAAAAACATGGCAGACAGCCGGCTTTCCCGGCAATCCAGCCATATGGTGCTGTTGCAATCATGATGTTCTCTCTTTTGTCACACCTGCAACATTTATAATGGTAAAGTATAATCAGACTAAAATCATTACATTTGTCTTACAAGGATTTCTTCCGCAATTTGCTTGTGCGCTTCCGAACCAAGTATTGCCTGCGGATCCGGATGCAGTGTTACTCCGTCCAGAATCCCCCTTTGCTTTTTTGTTTGCAGAATTCTGCGCACCGAGGCGTCAATGCGCTCTTCACTAATCCGGCCCTGCTTAACGGCGGCAAGCAGAGCCTGATAGCCTGCCGCAAGCGATTCCGGCATCAGCAGGATATCCACCCCGGCGGCCACCGCTTTTACCACGGCCTCAGTAGGTGAAAAATGGTCAGTAATGGCGCCCATATCCAGGGCGTCTGTCATGATCAGGCCCGTGTATTGCATTTCTTCCCGCAAAACACCCGTCAGAATTTCTGCCGACAACGAAGCCGGCAGTTCACTGCCCGATACCTGCGGGACGATAAGATGAGCCACCATAATTCCGTCCGCTCCCGCGGCGATCCCCTGCCTGAACGGTACCCACTCCACATCCTCCAGTCGTTCCCTGCCGTGCCCAAGTACAACGGCCCCCAGGTGCGTGTCATGGGCGGTATCCCCGTGGCCGGGAAAATGTTTAATCACAGAGCTCACATTTTCACTTTGTATCCCCTGCACCATGCGCTCCACCATCTGCGCAACTTCATGGGGATCGCTGCCAAAAGCACGCTCTCCGATTACCGGGTTGTCCGGGTTTGTATTCACATCGGCCACAGGTGCCATATTCATGTTAAATCCCAGGACGGACAATTCCCGTCCCAGCAACTGCCCTACACGGTATGCCAGTTCAGGATCCCCGGTGTTGCCGAGCGCCGCATTTCCCGGGAGTTTTGTGGCACCTATGCGTGAGCGGTCGTGATTGAGGCGACTGACTTTTCCCCCTTCTTCATCAACGGCAATGAAAAGGGGGATTTTGCTTAAAGCCTGCAACTCCGCAATCAGTGAGCGCGTCTGGTCTACAGTTTCAATATTGGGGGCAAAAAGGATCACACCGCCGACCGGAAATTGTTCCAACTGCTCCCGAATCTCCTGATTGACAGCCTTCACCGGTTTGCCTTCACTGTCAAGCTGAAATGACGGCATAAACAACTGGCCGATTTTTTCTTCCAGTGTCATCATTTGCATTATTTCCGCAATCACATCATCCCCCGGAGGGTCCGGCTCTTCATTCCCTCCACCGGGCGGAGAATCTGCGGGCGGTTCTTTCACCGCCAAGTTGTAAACAAGCATCCCGGACACCAGTAAAAGCATGAGGATTACTACTGTTTTGCCTTTCATGTCATCCGATCCTTTCGGCCTGCCACTTTTTGACGGCCTGTTCTTCGTCTATTCTGTCCGCTTACGACAATATTTTGTATACTTTTTCTCCTTCTATGTTAGCGCAAAAAAGGTTATTTCCTTTAGTAAGGAAACAACCTAGCATTTACTTCACTACTAATTTGAGATTTAGGAGGAAAAATAAATCGATACTGGTCTATGTTAAGGTCAACTCATTATCAGGAGCGACGTGCACACTCTAAAAGAATAAAAACGGGCAATAATAAGAGAAACAAAATAATTGCCAACACTTCGGCCACCCTCCTTTTGTTATTACCTCTGATTTTCAATCCACGCCCCTGCGTGAGGGGCGACAAATTTATTGACTTTTCTGAATATATTTATCATGATTTTGGCTCGTTTTTTTGCGGCCCTTTCACAAAATTTTGATCTTGCGTCTTATTAATGGCAAATATGTCATTAGATTCATGTAGTTTATATACATTTTACCATATTAAGACGACATTTTATGTCACGGTTAATAATTTTTCTAAATTTTTATACCCATAATATTGCTGATTATTACAGTCGTTATACAATATAGCGGGAGCTACCGATCCCCGTTTTTACTTGCTTACCTAGATCATCTATGGTAATCTATACATAGATGATCTAGGTTTATTTGGGAGGTGATTGTATGGAGATAGACAAAGAATTAATGGCGGGCACAACACCCCTCCTGGTTCTGTCGGTACTGCGCAAACAGGAAAATTACGGCTATGGCATTATCAGAGAATTGGCCAGCAGAAGCAACAATACATTTCACTTAAAAGAGGGAACTCTTTACCCCCTGCTCCACGGCATGGAAAACAAAGGCTACCTCACATCTTATCTCCGGGAAACGGAAAACGGGCGGCGGCGCAAATACTACCGCATTACCCCAAAAGGTCTGGCATTGCTGGAAAGCAAAACACAGCAGTGGAGTTTCTTTGCGCAAAAAGTTAATGAAGTGGTCTTCAACGAAATGACCGCTTTGACATAAGGTGAATGCCGATGAGTTTAGAATTTGAATACTGGTGCGATCAGGCCTGTTCTTATATCCGTTTCAAACCGGACCGGGAAAAAGTAAGGCAGGAACTCCTCGCCCACCTGGAAGACAAGCGGGAAGAACTCATGCAGCAGGAAGAACTCTTAAAAACGGGCAAAACTCTTACCGAGATTGACAAGGCGGTCCTGGAGGCCATGGGGGATGCAGCTGAAACAGGCAGGGCACTGGCCAAAGTGCACAGTCCCTGGCTGGGTTGGCTCTGGCAGGCTTCACGCATCGTACTTGTTGTTGCCGTGATACTGCTTGTCTTCACTTCCTTTGGTTTCATGAAGAGGTCGGGCTTATTTGACAACAGGGAATCTGACTATTACCGGCAATCTTATGAACAGGTTTTTAATGAAAACCGTACCAAGTACGGGGAAAGGATTTTCCTGCTGCAACCCGATGTTTTCGCCAAATGCAACGGCTATACCATCAAAGTTACCCGGGTGGCGAAATGGCATTATGACTTTGTGGATGAAACAGGGGAGCGGCACGTAAGCGATAAGCTGTACTTCACGTTGGAAACCTTCAACCCGCTGCCCTGGGCGGATTACCCGGAGGGCATCTTCTATCTCACCGCGGTCGACAGTGCAGGCAACATTTATACCAACTGCTATGCTCGGGGAGAACGGGCTGTTGTTGGCAATCTCGAAAGTCGCGGCATGTTTTCCTGCTGCTTTGAAATGTGGGTGGAAGGCCTGTATCCTGATGCGCACTGGCTCAAACTGCAGTATGACCGCTCCGGCCGCTTTTTTTCACTCCTTATCCCCCTGACGGGAGGGAAAAACCAATGAATTTCCGGAAAGCATACACACACAAGCTGCCGCAATTGTCCCGGAAAAGCAAGATTATACGCAACCTGTTTCTTTCTGCAGTGACGGTTTTCTTAATATATATTTTTCTCGGAGCGCCCGCTTTTTCTCCGGAGCAAGCCTTCAGAAGGGAAGAAAAACGCCATTTTGTCGGACCTGCCGAAATACTGGCGGTTATAGATGTTGATAATGAACATTACAACAAGCTGATCATTGCCGATGACGGAGATGCCGTCATTCTCTATCCGGTCTATGATCTAGGGAGGATTTATTACAGAAAAAAGGCTGGCGATGCCACCGTTCTGGCTGCCCCGACATACGGCGGTTTTCCTACGGAAACAAAACAAGCCTTGATTGTGCTGTTTACCGAAATACCACACGCACAGCGGGCAGTTTTGGAACTGTCGCTGCATGCCGAACTTAACGGTCTGCGGTATGAAGGCAGTTACCTCCTGGAGGCGGAACGGGAACACAAGGAATTCTTCCTGTTTACGCTCAGCCCTGTTGCCCCTGAGTACTACGCCCAAGCTGAACTGTACGCCATTCATCTTCTGCAGAGGAAAACAGACGACCGCTCCCCTTGCTCGGGAACTTTTCCCGCCAGAATCAGCTTTTATGATGCCAACGGCAGGCTGATTGCGGAGCGGGAAAGATCGTTTGCCAGTGCCTTTTAACTGACAGACTCTGAAATCAGACAAAAACCGGCACATACCTCCCCGCTTTGGTACAATCTCTGCCGTTCTGTTTTTCACAAGGCACATCTCCTTTGCATATTCAATAATTGCATTATAACAATCATTCTTCACGTTATTCAATGATTTGTCACCAGTGATAGCTTTTACTTTAAAGCGGCTTTTTGCCTGGCAATCATTTCTTCCAGCTGGGGCAGATCACCGGCCAGCAGTTCATAAACCAAATACTGAGGGTTAATGGTTTCAATCACCTTTTTTATTTCACAGCATTCAAAAGGTTCATGCCAATCGATGGCGGCTATATGATGACGGGCAAAGCTTAATTGATCCCAAAAGCTGGGCAGCCGGCAGATTTCATCCGCCTTGTCCTGGTGGTTTTGCATAAAGTAGGAACCGGACAAAGACTTGTTCAGGTGGACGGCCTTAATCTCTGCTTTGAGTTCTTTCAGTTCCGCCAGAACTTGTAAGAGATAGCTGCAGGCTTCTTCTTCCGTCTGCAACGCCGGATTTGTGATCATCAGGTGGCTGATGTCAAGGACAAAGCCTTTATTCGGGTAGGAGACACGCCTGAAAAAGTCCTTTGTGCTGTGATAATCCACCAGGCGCAGCCCGGGCCACCATAAATTTTCCAAAAGCAGAGTAATCCCCCGGTCCTCAGAACCAAAAGCTTCTGCAATAATTTCCACTGAGGCTTCCAAAACATCGTCATCGCTGTAGGAGAACTGACGCGTGTAAGCATGCAGCAGTTCGACATGCGCCACGTGAAAAACCATGTATTTGGCCTGCAGCGCCTGCGCCCGCGCAAATTCATCCTGAAAAAAATCTACCAGACACTGCCTGCCCATGCCGCCGTAATAATGCCTGACAATCTCTTCCGAACCGAATTGACGCAGCAGCGCCGCTTTATCTTCGCGCCAGAAATCCAGCCAGATGGGAAAGTAACGCAGGTGAACACCCGTAACCAGTTTTTTCGGAATCTGCTCCAACGGGTAATTGGGTCCTACACAAAGCTCCACGCCGTCAAGACCGTGCCGGTCTACCAGCGCCTGAATATTGGACCAGTCATTTGCAAACCAACTTAGTGTGCGAGTATCGGTGGCGATGTTAATTAAATGCTTCATTTACACTCCCCTTAAGAAAAAATTCATGGCTAATTGCTACTGACAGTAGCAATTAGCCATGAATTAGTTCATGAGAAAATTGTTACTGGCAGGTCTCCTGGCTCAGAATCATGGGCTCACACGCCTTCCCAGTTTCCCAGTGGCATATGTGCGGCCTCCTCTTACAGTGGTTTAACCGCTCGGGATTTGGACCCGATTCCCTATTCTCCCAAAAGCTTTGGGCACCCGTAACACCGTATTGACTTTGTTAAATTATATAACAGGATAAAGTGATTAGGCAATACTGGCAGCAATAAACTTCAGCAGGGTTTTGCCGTGCAATGTTGAATATTATAGTTAAAAATCCACCTGTTCAGGTGCCCTACGGGGAGAATAGGGAACCGGGTGAAAAACCCGGGCGGACCCGCCACTGTAAGGTGAAGGCGACACGTAAACCACTGGCTTTGGCCGGGAAGGAGTGTTTGCCGATGCAGCCGAGCCAGGAGACCTGCCTGAACAGTTGTTAAACGTGGGTGATGGAAAAGCTCACGGTCTTTGCGGCCGTGGGCTTTTTTATTATTATTTAATTAAAGGAGGAACAGCATGTCCAGCAAAAAACTGGTTCTTCTGGCACTACTAACGGCATTGTGTGCCGTAGGAGGTTTTATCAAAATTCCCAGCCCGACCGGCACGGTTGCCCTTGATTCCCTGCCAGGTTTTTTGGCGGCCGCGCTTCTGGGCGGCCGGGGCGGCGCTGCCGTTGGTTTTTTGGGCCACCTTTTCAGTGCCGCGACAGTCGGCTTTCCTTTAGGTTTGCCTGTTCATTTGTATGTGGGACTGCAGATGGCTGTCTATGTCAGTATCTTTGGGTATTTATACAGAAAAGGCCATAAGGTGCCGGCTGTAATTATTGCCATAGTTTTAAACGGGGCAGTGGCTCCCCTGCTGCTGGTACCCATTTACGGGCCGGGCTTTTTTGCCATGATGCTGCCTGCATTGACTGTGGGTTCAGCCGTAAACATTATTCTGGCCGCAGTATTGGCACAAGTGGCTGTAATAAAAAAGGTGGGAAGAGGCCTTGATACCTAAAACCACAAATTACCGTGACCTGACCCTGCTTGAACTGGGCGAAGACGTAATTGTTATCGCCTGCGATTCTGTGGGAGCCATCGGCGCCAAGAAAAATGATTTTCTTAAGACCAGTGGCCGGATTGTAGGCCGCTTTACCGCGCGAGTCCCCCTGATGGAGGTTATGGCTGCCGGTGCAGAACCACTGGTCATTGTCAACACTTTAAGTGTAGAGATGGAACCCAGCGGCAAAGAAATCATCAGCGGCATAAAAGCAGAGCTGACAGCAGCGGGTTTGACAGACATCACCATTACCGGCAGTACTGAAGAAAATATGCCTACCACGCAGACCGGGGCCGGCATAACGGTTATTGGCAGGACGACAACCAAAGCACTGCGCCTGGGACGGGCACAAGCCGGCAACCTGGTTTATTGTCTCGGCCGCCCCAGGGTAGGCACTGAGGTACTCAATGCAACCCTGCCGGATATACCTTTATTGCGAAAGTTGCTGGCACAGGAATGGATTACGGAAATTCTTCCTGTGGGCTCCAAAGGTTTATTGTATGAAGCCGGGCAGCTGGCGGCCGGTGCAGGTGCCGGTTTTACTTTAAATGCCGCTGCCGGCGTGGATGTGCATTGTTCTGCAGGACCGGCCACATCTTTGCTCATCGCAACAGCAGCTGAGCGGGCGGCCGACCTGGCAAAATTATCGGACCTGGATATCTTTTATCTTGGCAAGCTGCACACCCAGTGTTGATCTTGTCACCACAAACCTCTCACTGAGCAAACAGTGTCCTGGCAGTCATGAGAAAATCCGGCTCTTCTGCAAACTTGTACAAAAGGTCACCTTCAATATATTCTTGCACACGGCTTCCGGCAGTCGGTTCGATTGCCAAAAAGGAAAGGTAGAGCAATTCTTCCTGCGGTGACTGCTTGCTCTGCTCAAGGTATTTTATGGCGTCCGGCGCCGGCAGCCGCCGGCCCGGCATCATGTGTTCACCCTTTAACAGCTGTTCATCTTCCGCCAGGCGCTGAAGCGTTTGCAGCCACTTTTCTTCTTTATAGTTGTTCACCTTTGTGTTTATACCTGTAAAATCGCCGGTGATAATCCGCAGCGCAGCTTCCTGTGCCATAAACCTTTGTTCAGCGCGTAATAAAGTTTGCAGTGCATCGTCATAGCGGCCGAAGTGACTTTTAATTTGTGCTGCCTGCAGCAGCTCCCAGTCGTATAAAGGCCTTTTTGCTTCTATTTCGTTCAGGGTTGCCAGAGCCTGCCCGTAATCCTTGAGGTGGTAATAATAAATTCCCACCAGTGCCCTGAGGTACTCTGTATTCTCCGTCAGCATAAACAGCCGGTTATAATAAGTGGCGGCCTGAGCGAAATCTGTATCAGGATACTCATATTCAGTGGACGAAACCTGGCAACTGTAGAGGCGTGCCAGCATGGTTAAAGCATGGAGATCAGCGGCATCTTCCATCAGCTGCCTTTCATAAGCTGCAATTGCCTCTTTATATTTCCTGGCCACAAGCAGCTTATCACCTTCCGTCATTTTTCTTTCAGGCAGCTGAAAATCGCTGTTTTGCGCCTGCAGGTAGCCCTGAGAAGCTGTCATTATTCTGCCGTCAGCATCATAGGCAACTACGCCCCAAAAGTGACGGTCTCCCCCAAAACCCAGCAAGGAGCCTGGGAGGGGGCCTTGCCCGTCGTAGGAAAGTCCCGGCTGATAGGACTGCAATTGGGCCAGGCTGATTGTCGCTTCAGGTGTGGTGTATTTTTCGTCGCGT